>DAIDHF010000008.1 GCA_027452005.1 Acidimicrobiales bacterium | reverse complement strand
GGGGGCCTCGGCAATTCAGTTTGTCCCTCAGATTGCTCCAGTGGTTGACAAGCTATACCTAATGCAGAGGACTCCGCCTTGGATAATGCCAAGAACTGACCGCAAACTGACCCGGATTGAGAGTCTTTTATTCAAGAAGGTCCCGCTTCTCCAAAGGACGGCCAGGAGTGCAATCTACTGGGCCCGGGAGCTGTTTGTGGTGGGCTTTGCATTTGATCGTCGGGTCATGAAGATAGGTGAGAAGATCGCCCTGAGGCACCTGTATTCCCAGGTCAAAAGTCAAGAACTACGAGACAAGCTAACCCCAAGCTACACCTTAGGTTGCAAGAGGGTCCTGATCTCGAGTGACTACTACCCAAGTCTTGAGAGGCCGAACGTAGTAGTTGAAACATCTGGCATCCAAGAGATTAATCCGACCTCGATAACTACCCAAGGTGGAGACACCTACGAGGTTGACGCAATAATCTTTGGGACCGGATTTCACGTGACCGATCTTCCCGTAGCCGAGTTCGTGGTTGGGCGCGACGGGGTAAATCTTCGGGAGGCCTGGAAAGAGGGGATGCATGCCCACAAGGGAACCTGTGTGCCGGGATTTCCAAACCTGTTCTTTCTAGTTGGTCCCAATACCGGTCTTGGACATACCAGCCAGGTGTTCATGATCGAGTGCCAGATCAACTACGTACAAAAAGCCTTGAAAGAGATGGATAGCTTTAGCGAAAAAGCGTGCCTTGAGGTAGACCCTGATGCAGAGCAAACCTGGAACGATAAGGTCCAAGAGATGCTCAAGGGGACCGTGTGGACTTCAGGTGGATGTCAAAGTTGGTACCTTGATGAATTTGGTCGTAATACGACCTTGTGGCCTAGATTTACTTGGCAGTTCTGGCTTGAAACCAGGAATTTCGACATGAACAATTACAAGGTCTCGTAAGGCTAGCTTGATCTCAATTTCTCAACAACTGCTCACACGCACGACTAAGGTGATTTGCCCCTTGAGTACTCCGAGTAGAGCTTTCCCAGGAATTTGCCCACTTTGTTGGCCGCACCCCCAGCTATATTCGGCCGATACTGGTTGGCGGCAAGCAACATATCATAACGCGACCGGGTAACCGGATCTGATAAGACCTCCCAAGCTTTATTGAGCCGAGCCATCTTCAGGCCGGCCTCATTTAGATCTTCCTTGGAGCGGCCAACTAGGGCGTCGGGGTGAAACTGCCTGGCCTTGGCGACATACTCGGCCCGAATCTGGGATATGTCTGCATCTCTTGTGACGCCGAGAGTGTAGTAGTAGTCCTCGTCGCCGTTGGCAAGGTTATTATTTGGGTTTCCCTTGGGCACGGTTCCACAATAGTTGAACCACTCCCAACGAGAGAGGTGAGACTATAAATTACCCCGGCCGTGTTATGCTCGATAGAAATGGCCTAGTCACCTGGAGGTGATTTTTTGATAATCGGTAGTCTTGAGCTGGCCCTGTTTATTCCAGTTTTGGTTCTCGTGGCACTGGTTGGAATTGTGTACATGCCCACCAGGGTTCGCCAGATTGAGTCGGGGAACACCCACGCGTACGCCGTGTTCTTGTTGACCTCAATATTCGTGTTCATCTTTACCCTTTTGGGTGTCCTATATAACCTGGTCAACTCGGTTGGATATCTGGCAAGAGCCAGTAGTTCTTCCTGTCAACAGGTAGCCAGTATGGGAAGTTCAGCGCTCTCATCAATAGTCTCAAACGGGATCAACTTTGCTCAATGTTCAATTCCAGGACTGTTGGGAAGTGGCTCCCATGTCGTCTCGCGCACACCCCGGGAGATATTTGGCAACTTCGTGGTCATCTGGTTTATCGCCCTGGCCATTGTGTCGGTAGTACTGTACACGCAGATAAAAATGGCCAAGAAGCTCTTTGAGAACTCAAATGTACGCTCAGGGTCGGCTGGTGCAGTACTAAGTGGATACTTATTTTCAGTTGCCCTAGTAGCATTAGTTATATTCGTGTTGTCAGCAATTGAGACAAGTTACTCGTTGGCGATGATTTTCTCACCACACCTCACCGGGGTGTCAGGGCGAGCTAGCGGGGTTCAAAGTCTAGTCTCCAATGCAATCGTGGCCGCATTAGCTCAGTTCTTGATGATTACCCACCTCAAGAGTGCCTGGAAACTTCAGCACTCACTGGAGGAAGCGGGTTAGATGAATCTCGCACACATTTTACCAATTTGGTGAAGTAGATCCGAGTCTAGGCATCGTGCAACGAGATCTTTGGTGGGAGTCGCCCAGTGGAGAGTGGTTCTGGTACTCCCAAGACGGAAACTGGTATCGGGCTAGTGACCACCCCCACGGGGTACCCGCTGACGCTCGGGCCCATTCTAGAGTTGTTCAAGATGAGGTAAAGCCCCAAGAGACTTTTCCAGAACCCAGTTCGTCAGTTGAACCTATCCATCTGAACCCCTGGGAAAGGGCCAGGGCCGGCCAAGACTTGTCGAGTCAGTTGAGGAAGACAGAACCATCTCAAGTCGCTTCACCTGAACTGGCACGAGAGGCACAAATCGAGAAGAAGGCGACACGCCACTTGCCCTCCAGAGCCTTTAGATTCAGGCCGGTAGTCATTGCAAGCATAATTTGCGCCGGCTTTATTGGATTGGTCTTCGTCCTTCCAACCGTGGCCATGGTGACCAGGTCACCACAACCCTTTTTGACTCCCGGTGAGGCGCTTGCCAAGTCCATGAAGATCGAGACTTACCCAAGTCCAGCCATGGCCAGTTGGGTTCAGGCCAACGCCTCTTATATTGGAGCAATCTATGACGATCGTCAAGTACTTCAAAACGCGGCCATTGAGGTTGCCTACACCCAAGGACAAAAGGGCCAGGCGACTCTCCTGGACGGGTGTCTCAAGCTAGAGCAAGACGTCCGGTTGGTTTCGGGAAGTAAGATAGTTGCTCCAGCGCAGATTAGGGGCTCATTGAACTCAATGGACCTCTACTTTACCAAGACCTCAAACGACTGTCTGGCTGGCCTTACCGGTCAAAGTGAGCTTTATCTTAGCCAGGCAGCTACTGATGCTGGTCCGGCCACCAATGCCATGAATCAGGTTATCTCCAAGATCCAGGCCTCAGGTCGTACCAGAAAATCTTGACCATAGATCTACTGGTTTGTATCTTGAAGCCAGTCAGGACCCAAGTCACTAACTGAGCGACAGCCCATAAGTATCATGGTGCGTTCCATCTCTGATCTTAAAATCTCCAGGACTCTGCTCACACCGTCTTGGCCACCACAGCTAAGACCATATAGGTAGGGTCTCCCGATTAGGACCCCTCTCGCACCAAGACACATGGCCTTTACCACGTCCGATCCGCGTCGAACCCCACTATCTACTAAGACCTCTACCTTGGATCCGACCGCCTTTACCACCTCTGGCAAGACCTTGATGGTCGCCTGGACGCCTTCGAGTTGGCGGCCTCCGTGGTTGGATACGACAACCAGGTCTGCCCCGCAATCCACCGAGCGCAGGGCGTCGGAGTCAGACATAACGCCTTTGACTATGAGGGGTCCGGCCCACAGGTCCTTGATCCAGGCTACGTCCTCCCAGGAGAACGGGGATGCCTGCATAGTGAGCATCTTTTTCCCCGCGCTCTGGTCTTCTGTCGATTCCGGTTGCGATTTGGGACCAAACTTGATCCCGGCCTTGGCCATCTGTAGTGCCCAGCGGGGTTTAAGGAGAACTTGAGAGCCCAACCGGATTGTGGAACGAGGATCGAGTCTAAGGGGACTGTGAACCCCGTTTCTTGCGTCTCGTTCTCGTTTGCCCAGAGCTGGAGTGTCGAGGGTTACCATCAGTGCCTCGAATCTGGCGTTTCGGGCCTCTGAGATCAACAACTCGGCCACATCACGACTCGGGGCATATAGTTGAAACCACCTAGGACCCGGTTCATTTACAAAGGCCGAGGGAGAGATTCCTGCTACAGTGCTCAAAGTAGATATCGTCCCGAACGCCTTGGCCGCACGTGCCGCCGAGAGAGCTCCGTTTGGGCTCATCACCTGGGAAAGCCCACAAGGTGCCAAGATTACCGGTGAACTCAACCTGGAACCCAAAATTGTCGTTACTAACTCGGGATGTTCAACCTTTTCACCCATCTGTGGCCTGAGGCAGATTTCTCTAAAGCCCTGCTCGTTTCTGGCCATGGTTACCTCGTCTTCGGCCCCACCGTCTATGTAATCAAAGACGACCTTGGGCAGTACGCGTTTGGCCTTGGTCCGTGCCTCAGAAACACTGTTGATAGTCTCAAGATTACTAATTATTCGACTCCTTATTTAGACTGGTCTCAAGTTTATTGCTCTAGCTGTGTAGTACCGCGAGATAATCTAGCCCGAATCGTCTTGGTTACCACACTATAGTCTTGGTCACCGTCTCCGCTTTCAATGGCATCGCGGAAGTATTCTAGTGATGATTCCACGATCTTGAGAGTGTCACGCTTGCTCGTGGAGTTCTCAATAATTAGCCGAGCATCCTTGTGTGCGTTTCTTGCCGAGAACCGGGCCGAAAAATCGTTGGACTGAATATTGTGCCTTTTTTTTCGAACTACTGGTTCTAGGGAGGATCGCTCAAGGGCGTCTAGCACCATGGTGGTGTCGAGTCCGAAGTGGCCCGCTAAAGCCAGGGCCTCGCCAAGAACACACTGGAGCGAGACCAACGACGAGTTGATTACCAGCTTCAGGGACTGACCAGCCCCAGGTCCCCCGACTCTCGTGACCTCTCCGAGCGTTCCAAGTAGGTCCTGAACTTCTGAGAAGGTATTTAGATTTGCTCCCACAAATATTGCAAGTTCACCCGCTTGGGCCTGAGGAACGCTCCCGAGAACCGGGGCATCGACAAGATAAGGTCCTGAACCTCCGTGGGGGTCAAGTCTGTCAACTAGCTCTAACCAGTACTTAGGACCTGTTGTAGACATATCGATTAAATACTTGTCACTAGACATTGCGCGTGAGATACCCATGTCGCCGAAGACTACTTGGTCTAATGCCTCCGGGCCTTCCAACATGGTAATTACTATCTGCGAATTTCTGGCAACGTCTAAGGGGGTAAGTTCAATGGTCGCGCCCAACTGGGCCAGGGATCTAGTCTTAGATGTCGTCCGATTCCATACGGACAGACAATATCCCGCTGTTGATAACCTTGTGGCCATAGGTAGTCCCATAAGCCCGGTTCCAATAAATCCAATCCTGTCCACTGAATTAGATCTTAGCCAATATCAGAGAATCCCTAGTTGAGCCTTCCCTGGAGCTATTTCGGGACGTGACCCACTTTTTGCTCTTCGCGCGAGTAAACTAGGGTGAAGATGAAAGAGATAGAACCCACCGGTCCGAGATCTCCAATGACGGCGCCCAAGATGGTGGCCCTGGCAGTGGGGTTGGTAGTCGTAGGGGTGATCTTGTTTGACGTGATGACCTGGGTTACTTCAATTATATTTACTATATTCAAATTTGCTGTTCTGGCAGGGGCGATATTCTTCGTCGGCCGGTTTTTTCTGCGCTCTCGAAGGTAAAACGACCCGAGTTGGTCGGGTAGATTTACCTACAAGGCGAAAGGCCCCTTCCATTAGGTGGGGAGGATTCAATTGAAGACTTTGTACAACCGCGGACAGAGGGAAACTGATGTGCCTACTTCAACAAGGTGATCTAGGGTTACACTCACCAGACATCCCACGGGGGCAACATATTTAGTGCTCTGCCGAGACTGGGTAAGGCCAACCATTGAATTGCCCAAGTTGACCTCTCTAACTTGTATCCGGGCTTCATAACGCCCCCCCTTGGGACGTAGTCGATCAACTGTGCCGAAAATAATTAATCGACCCCCGGGTGAAGGCACGCTCTCATGTTTAGCGAGTAACTCAACCGAGTCCGGGTGGACAGCCAAAATAACCTGGTCGTTTAGCTCGATGACCTCACAACCCATAAGCTGGGCCACTCGTGGAGTTGCTGGGTTAGCCAGCACGTCTGAGGGAACCCCAACTTCTAAAACGGTCCCACGTTCAATTAGCACAATCTCACTTGCAAAGGCCTGGGCTTCTTCAAATTGGTGGGTGACAATAATTATCGGGATCTTACGAAACACTTCTTGAACTAGTTCAAGAAGACTCCTCCGGGAGGGCCCATCTAGTGCTCGGAAAGGTTCGTCAAGGAGCAACAGGTCGATCTCGCTTGTGAGGAGTCTGGCAACTACTACTCTTTCGCGTTGGCCCTGTGAGAGGGCCCTGGGATAGATCGGGCCAAAAGACTCATCAAGCCCCACGTCACTGAGGGCTCTTGCGATCCTACTACGGAGTAAGTTGAGGTGAGATCGCGACGCTCTGGTGTGAAGGAGTGAGTAGGCCACGTTCTGTTCAACTGTTAGGTGTGGAAAGAGGTCGAGTGGTTGTCTGACCAGTCCAACACGCCGCGAGGCCAACTCCAGGTGAACTCGGTCAGGTTGACTGCTCAGACAGGTTTCTCCCAGCCAGATCGACCCCTGGTCTAGCCTACAAAGTCCAGCGATGGCCTCAACAATAGTTGTCTTGCCACTCCCAGATGGGCCAAATAGCACGAGGGTTTGGGAGGAGAGAACTTCAAGGCAACACTTTACCAGAAAGTCTCGACGTCTCACGGCAAAGTCTGCCCGAAGTCCACTCGTAGAAGCGTCTCGGCTAAGCATCGTATTAGTAGAGGACATTTGTGTGTATCTCAAGACCAAGGTCTCTCTCTAGGGACTTAGATCTAGTCCTAGCCCAGCCGTAAGCGAGTAGGGGGACTGGAAGTGACACGATTACAAATATCATCGCGTAACCAAATGCCGCACCCAGTCCCTGGTCTTGGAGAGAAATATAGATGGCCATGGGTAAATTGTGAGGGTTGTAGGCCACGACTATTACCGCCCCAAAGGCGCCCATTGCCCGGGCCCAGGCAAATCCGAGGGCGGTGGCTAAGTGGCCCGACGAGAGGGGAACCGTGATCGAGCGAAAAACTTCCAACCTTGAAGCCCCTAGTAGTCCAGCGGCTTGTTCGAGGGACTTGTCTACCGACCTAAATCCAGCCTCGGCTCCCAGGACGTAGTAGGGAATCGCCTCATATATCTCGGCAATGATCACCGCAAAAAAGGTATTCGTGGCGCTTAGATGTAGGTGACCTAGAACTCCTCCAAACAGGCTGTATGGTCCAAGGAGGTACACGAGCAATAAACCGAGCACAAGAGGTGGTATTACCAATAGGATCTGGATTGATACCCTTACGACCTGGGTCCCGGGAAATTTTGAACGGGCGAGACCGAAAGCTAGGGGTGTACCTAGCAAGACCACTACGGCTAGGGCAATCAGGCTAGAGGTAAATGAGACGGTTAGTGGACTAACCCCACCCGTCCTAGATAGTTGACGTTCTATAGACCGAGACGAGGCGTGGAAGAACAGGGCGATTAGCGGTCCTATGGTGACTACCCACACGACCACATACAACACCAGTCCGGCAACAGTTGAATATCCTAAGGGTTTTCCTGAACGTGTCCTAGTTTTCGCGAGCACTCTCTTTTTGGATACTAACCAAGAGCCTTGACTACCGAGCTTGGAGCACTAGACCGTGACCCAAAGAGCTTAGGGGTCATCAAGGAATACCCGGCCCGAGAGAAGTCCGTGCGGCCGGTCGGGGAGAGCAAGTAATTCAGAAAACTAGCCGCAGCAGCCCTATCGTTGGGCGACTGGCCGGGATAGTTCAAGGTGGTCACGTCCACTGTCAACGTCGCTCCCTTTATCTTTTCTCCATTAGACAAAGCAATAGAAACATTTGCATATTTGGATCCCATTGCCGAATCACCCAGATTGATTTCAGGAGGGAGTGATATATATGACAGGTGCAACTGGACAGCCTGGGACAAAAATGCACTGGCCGCATCCAGTTGTCCAGTCTGAAGGTAGGAATCAAGTGAGGTCTCGGTAAAGAGCTGAGACTGATCTTCATAAGATCCGCCAATAATCTGAGAAATCTCTTTGGGTGACACTCCCAGATTTCGGACGGCCAAGTCGAGCATCAAAATAAATGCCTGGCCTTGTGGGTCAACTAGAGGGTCGGTGCGACCAAGATGAAAGCCAGGCTGGGCCATGATGGAAAAAAGATTGGCAATCGGGAGTTTGTGGTTCGCGATCTTGGCGAGCTGTGACCCAAATGGTCCCTTGGGGTTGTAGGCCACAACTAACGGACTAGTGGCTATTGAGACAAAGTAGTTCGTGAACTTGGGCTCAATAAGTCCAATAGGAGCCGATCCGATTGACTCAAACACGTTTGGCTGAATCTGGCCGGACTTGATCAGGTTGGCGATTGCAAATGACCCGTTACCTTCGCCTTGGTAGCGATAACCGGTCGACGTCGTGAAGTTGGGTCCTAAGGTCTTTTCATTTAGCTCTAGTAGGGATCCCGCAAATGCACTATCTGCCACCCCTGATCTAGGCGAGTGAACAGTAATTGAAGCCGCAGTCCCATGAGCATTTGATTTCGTGCCCGAGCTAGAACTCTTTTGAGTCGTCGGTGAACTAGTACATCCCGCCAGAGCAGTCACTAAAGCCACGACACTCAAAGACAAAAACTTGAATCTTCTAAAACTCCCGAAACCCTTTATTGCAGATATATTCGAAGACACAGCACTCCTTTTGAGGGTAGCCTACACGCGGTCATGTTTATCCTACAACCCTTGATCAGGTGTCTATTGCGTGTTATACGAACGCACCGACACGGCCATCTCGAGCCCACCGATTGCGTCTAAGGAATCGTTAATCTGAACAAGAGCCCCAAGTTGGGAGTAGGTTATTTCAATAGACGTGGTCGGAGTTGAAGATGAACCCGGAGCGGAATCCACCACATTTTGGCCCCCGGTTGCCTGGGCTTTGATAACCCCGATTCCCGTTGGAGGCGGAAGAAAGTGATCTGACAAGAACGAGGCAATTTGACCGGCTAGGGCAGTGTCGGCTGGTCCGAGGGAGTTTGATGCCACCACCCCAATCCGCCAATTTCCCTCACTCCATATTAACGTGTTGCCGGTTCCATTCGCACAGGACTGACCAGAGATGGTTGGCGCAATAGTTGTCGCGACCAACTGTGACCTGCACGTCGAATCGAGTTCGCTAGCCAGTGTAGACAGTTGGGAGGAGATCGAAGCACCTGTATTACCGGTTGACTCACTAAATGATCCTAGAAAATTGGCCCCGCCCGGTAGATAACTCGGATCTGACAAGGTCGGGTCATTTAGGGCAAGTTGAGACGATGTAAGAGAAAAGTTGAACGAGTACGAGGTGGTAGATGATCCAACCGTAGCTCCCAGGTACTTGCCCGAATCGCCACTCGGTATTGGTACCTGTGTTGGTGCTAACACCTGAAAGGGCAACTTTCCTAGTTTTTGAAGTCCTTCCAAAATAAGAGTGGGAAAGCTAGCCGATGTGGGGCCGGACGTGGAGGGCGATTTAGTTTGTTTTGAAGTGGTCGAGGTTGTGGACTTGTTTGATCGCTTGTGCAACACGCTCGAGGCATGACGGGGGCTAGAACGAGAGCACCCCATTAGCCCGCCAGACAATACTAGGACAACAATACCCACACGAGCAGAAGTTTTTTGAATAGAAGTCATAGGGAGCCCCCAAAGCATATCCAAGACAGACAACTTGCACTTGGTACGGCTACTTTTTCGTATTGCGGGGAATTTTTTGCTAGCGCCCAAAACTTGGTCAACACGCAAAGTCCCCGTCAAAATTGGTATTTGAACCAGTCCAGGCCGCCTGGACTAGCCAGGTTGGCCCTCCCGTAAAACCTTGGTTGCAGTCGAAGGGGGGATCGCCAGTTTGACCTGTTGCATACCAGTTGGGGACCATCGGCTGAAACCCCCCGGTAATGTTGCCCCACTGATATGAGGTTGAGTAGATCCCGACCACAATTGACTGAGAGTGCAAATAGTCAATCATGCCCTCGATTGCCTGGGAGTTGGCCTGAGTTGAGTTGGACCAGGTGTTACCCTGTTCAACGTCGAGCCACCACAGGTTAGAGAAGATCCCGTCCTTTTGGGCGGCGGCAACTGAATACTCAGCCGATGCCCACCCGTAGTTGTAACCCTGACAGTTGAGATCAGACGGCGAGCAGTTACCACCCGGACCCGACATGGCCTGCGACGGAGGGGGACTCTGTGGAGCGAAAAAGTCCGCGTTCATGTAGATCGATAGGTTTACCCCTGCCCACTGAGCCTCGTCCAAAAAACACGGATTCGTGCTAAACCCATGTCCATTATTTATTCCAACAACGTCCACTGTAGAGTGTGGTGGAAAATTCGACGGGCACTGGGGCCAGGAGATATCATACCCCTCGGAGCCCGATATATACCTATCTAGTCCTTCACTTTGACCGTTGTCGATACCTGAACCCGAACCGGGTGAGTACACAAATGACACGACCGGATAGAAAAGGTCGTCAGCTTGACCGTTAGATCCCCTAAATGGTGCGTCACCGTAGTTGAAGATCCCGCCGTCGGCGCCAGCCATCCAGTAACCCTGGCCATCGGGGGTTGACGCGATCCCGACAATATAAGACGACAGGGGTTGCCCACCCATAGATCCAAAAAATTGCGCATTCCCGAATGCAAAGATTCCGCCGTCGGTGGCTACCTCCCAGTAGCCCTGGCCACCCTGGGAAGGGGCAAGGCTGACAATAGGCGAATTAAGTGGCCTCGTGCCCATCGAACCAAAAAAAGGCGCGTCTCCAAAGGTAAAGATTCCGCCGTCAGAGGCAACCTCCCAGTAACCCAGGTTGTCGGCCGTTGGAACTATGGCTTGAACGGGTTTGGTTAGCGCAATCCCTCCCATTGAACCAAAGAACTGGGCGTCTCCAAAGGTGAACACCCCGCCATCAGCTCCGACGAGCCAGTAACCCTGGCCATCGAAGGTTGAAGCCACGGCCACGACCGGGGCATCCAAGCTAACGGTCCCCAGAGATCCAAAGAGCGGGACGTCCCCGTAGCTAAGGACAGCCCCTTTAGAGGTAGCCATAAGGTACCCGGAACTTGCTATGGATTCCTTTGGAGTCGGAATGGGTTTTTTAGGTACCGACGTGGTAGTTGCAATTATGGGAGTCTCAGCTAACGTGGTAGTTGGAATTATTGGAGTCTTAGCTGACGTGGTAGTTGGAATTATTGGAGTCTTAGCTGACGTGGTGGTACTGGACACGGCCACGGTTGACTGTGGTGTTTGAGACCAGCCAGGGTGAAGCGGAAATACTACCAAGGTGGCTACTAGAGCTGAAAGAATAGCCACGTGACGCACCGTACGGGGCAGGTCTTGAAAGTTTCTTATGAACGGGAGTTTGATCATTGCGGATTTGGGTCGAAAAAAATGGCCGACCCCCTATTTTCTAGGTTATCGGCAAAATTTTCAACAACCGACTGAAAACGCACCACAATCTAGCAACTTGAAGGCTGTGACGAGCTTACAAAGAGATCAATTTCGACTGGTTCCACGAATATGCAAAAACCCCAGACTCCGAGTGGCGCCGAAGTCTAGGGTTTTCGCTGGTGGCTAGAGGGCTACGTAATAATTACGCGTTAGAAGGGGTTGTCCCTGGTGCCTGGCTGGAGCTAGAAGATCCCGTGGCCGGGGAACCCCCGGTTGGAGTAGTAGATTCCCGGGCTGCCTTCCAGTCGGCCCTCAGGGCCTGGAGGTCCTTGCGGGCTGCCTGTAGATCTGTTCGGGCGGATTTGACGTCAGATCGGGCCTGCTCCAGGGAACTCTTAGCGTCCTTGAGCGTGGTAGCAGTTATTGATTGAACCGTCGATAGGGCACTTTGAGCCGAGGTCTGGGCAGAGGTCAACTGGGTTTCAAAGTCAGAGAAGGTCTGCTGGGCAGATGATACATCGACACCCTTCTGCTGTGCCTTGGTCAAAATTGCTTGAATCTTGCCCTCTATTCCGGTCCCCTTGGTCACAAAGGAGAGTTCTTTGTTGGCAACATTTGTTAGCAAGCCCTCTACTTTTTGGAGTCTCTGGGCCGGGGTCATGGTGCCTTTGGTTCCAGATCCCGACTGGCTGCCGCTAGCTGTTGGGGAGGTGGCGTGGTGAACGGGGTTGGCCGCAAACACGGGTCCTGAAACTAGCGCAACACCCCCAATGGATCCGAGAGCAATAGTTGCGCTCACTATGGCCGTCCTAACCGGATTTTTCATCATTTTTTCTCCTTGCTGGTCATGTAAAACCTGTCCTTCAGATTATCGGAGTGTTTTTTTAGGAGACCGTGAGGAAAATGTTAGGGGAGTGTTATATGGTCCCGTGGGGATCTTTGTATTCAAAGTCGACAATCTGATGGTTTTGCATTTTCAATTCCAGTTAGTGATATAGTAGAAAGCACAGACCCGCAGGGAGCAGGATCCCCCCTCCAGCACCTGATGGGCGTCTATGAAGGGGTCGGTAGTCCCCCCCACCGACCCCTTCAGTTTTTTTTCGGCCAGCACCTCGTCCTAAAAGACAGACGCGATTTGTATTCCTAGTGCTAGCCTCTATGTCCACGATGTCTGGTGCCGCATTCTTTGATCTAGATCGAACTCTACTAAAGGGTGCCTCAACTCCAGCAATTCGCAAGGCCCTGGCTCAAGTGGGATTAGTAAGTGAAAAAGCAATTCCCGGCGAGGGAGTGTTCGTGCGGGTGTATGACGTCTGGGGGGAGTCTCTGGCTCACATGGCTCTGGCACGGCTGGCTGCGTTTGCCTGCAAGGGCTGGGACGTTGAAAAAGCTACTCAAGCCGGAGAGTTGATCGCCGAGATGCTCATGTCCAAGGTCGCCCCTTACGCTCCAGCTCTGATCGAGGAACATCGCAACGACCACAGATACGTGGTACTAGCAACTACCACCCCCAAGCACCTGGTTGAACCATTTGCAAGAAGACTCGGATTCGACGACGTTATCGCAACTACCTATGAGGTTCGCGACGGACATTTTACCGGTCGACTTTCGGGCTCATTTGTCTGGTCGGGATGGAAGATGTCCCGAGTGAAAAGCTGGGCTAAGAATAATTCAGTATCCCTCAAAGATAGTTTTGCCTACTCGGATTCAGTTTATGATGTGCCCCTCTTGTCCAGTGTTGGCCATCCTTTTGCTGTGAATCCCGACAACAGACTGAGAGCATTAGCTATTGGTCGACGCTGGCCGATCATTTTCTTAGACGTTCCCCCAGGAGTGCCAAAGTTTGCTGGGTTGGAACCCTTTGACGTTGTTGCCAAGATCGCGAGACCATCTCTCGGGGCCTTTGCCCGATTTGAAGTCTTAGGGGCTGAAAACATTCCAAAAACCGGCCCAGTAATTGTAGCCGCTAACCACCGGAGCTACTTTGACGTGGGGGCCGTGGGCATTTTGGCCTCTACAATTGGTCGACCCATTAGATTTCTGGCAAAAAAAGAGGTAATGGATGCCCCGGTAATCGGGGCAGTTGCCAGGGCTATGGGGGCAATTCGGGTTGACCGGGGGAGTGGCTCAGATCGACCTCTCCAAGACGCCTTGCGCACACTTGGGTCAGGGATGGCGATCGGTATCTTTCCCCAGGGAACGATACCCCGTGGTGAAAAGTTCTTTGAGCCAAAACTCGTTGGAAAGACCGGCGCAGTCAGGTTAGCTCAGGAAAGTGGGGCACCAATTGTGCCCGTGGGGATCTGGGGAACTGAAAACGTTTGGCCCCGTTCGGCGCGAATTCCCAGGGTTTCAGCCGTACTAAGTCCACCCTTAGTAACAATTACAGTTGGAGAGCCAATCACTGTGGACAAACTTCCCAACGATGTCCAACAGGCCACCACGAATCTGATGGACCAAATTGCAAGCTTGTTGCCGGCCGAGGCGCGTGACAAAATAGTCCCAAACCAAGATCAGATCAGGTCGGCTCTACCTCCCCAGTGATCACTTGATGCCAGCGAAAATCTGTAATCCTCTGGTAAAATTAGCCTTGTTAGGTGTTTGAAGGCGGGTTGAACCGTCAAACCGCTAATGTAGGTGTCAGATGGGATGTTGTAGGGAGTCTTCGAGCCAAGGACGGTTAGGGCCTGAGTAGTTCAAAAATTGCAAAATCGAGCCTGAGAGTCACCACTGTGTTGGTGTTTATCTCCTCTACAGTTTTAGCAGTCATTAGTGCCCAGCTGTTGGGGGTAGGCGTTAGTGAGGCTACAAGTCCAGCCCAGTGGACCCAGAGCCAGGGATCCCAGGTACTCACGAGTGTCTCATGTGCCCCAGGGTTTGCAGGTGACTGCTGGGCTGGGGGCACCGAGTATGGCACCTCTGGACCGGCGGGGCTACTAGAAACAACCACGACACAGGGTGCTAGCTGGTCAGCGTCAACTCTTCCACCAGGTACCGGTTCCATTGTGGGTATCTCATGTGTGGCAACAAACCAGTGTTATCTAATTGCAACCGGCCTTGGTGGTTCTGGGACTCAGTTCTTATATCAAAATGGAACTCTGGATTCTATGGCTATCCCCAACTCAGACACGCCAGAATCAATAACCTGTAACTCAACCCCTCAGTGTTGGGTGGCTGCAACCTCCACCTCGGGTCAGGTTGTATTCAATGTAACTTTTTCTGGTGGGCTTCCAACGTTGACTAGCGAGTCTGTTCCTACCCTGTCTTCAATTACCTCCATATCTTGTGTGTCAGCAACTTGTTACGTCGTAGGTCCTACAAGTTCTACTCCTGAGGTATTGACCAACTCTGGTGGTACGTCTTGGAGCGTGACAGGAGGCCAGCCTGGCTCGATTAGCTCAATTGCGTCGATATCGTGCACATCTGTCACCACGTGTTGGTTGACCGGGTCTAACTCAGGTTCGGCAACCGTGGAAGGTACTACCTCCAGTGGGACAACGTGGTCAGTTGGCCTTTTTGGCCCCTCAGCGAGCTTTACCCCCAGTTCGATTAGCTGTGTTGCTACCACGACCGACTGCATCTTGGTGGGTTACAGTTCTACCACTGGAGGAGTGTCCTTTGGGGATTCATATGTGGCTACTACGACCGGCGGGACCTCTTGGACATCTTCGGCTCAGGGAGCAAATGCTCTCACTTCAATATCTTGTCCAGAGGTGTTTGATTGTTTGGCTGTAGGTGGACAAGGCAGTTCTACCCAAGGAGGCCCAAGCGCTATTTCTACCGGAAACGGCGGGGGGACATGGACCTACGCAGAGGGCTCTGGCAGTGGAGAGTTCTTGCCCGCTACCGCCTCGATTGCTTGCCCGTCGCCTCTTCAGTGTTATGGGGCAGGAAGCGGCTTTGGAGTAGAGAGCTCAACTAATGGAGGAACCAGCTGGACAGTAGGCTCAGTCATCTCGGGGCATGCAAATTGGTTTTCTTCTATTAGCTGTGAATCGACCTCGACGTGTTTTGCGGTCGGGTATCTTTCCGGTTCTCCGTCAACAGGGGAGATCTTTGAAAATACTGGAATATGTGGGAGTACTTGGTGCTTCCAAGGTCCGCTCCTACCTTCGACAAATTTAGATTCAGTTACCTGTTTTGTGGGTTCCACCGATTGCTATGTGGGGGGAACAAATGCGGGTTCCGGGGTTCTCTTTTATAATACCGGCGCTTCGTGGTCGGCCGCTAGCATACCAACCACGACCAACATAGTCTCCATCTCCTGTACGGCGGCGACAACCTGTTACGCAGTTGGATCTACCTCTAGTGGTCCCGTGGTTTTGTCTACATCTAATGGAACCAGCTGGAGCGCAACGACGGGATCTCTAACTTCAGCGATTTCTAGCGCAACGTCTATCTCGTGTCCAGCGGCCTCGACTTGTTATGTGGCGGGCAATAGCTCGTCCCTTGTGGCAAGTGTGAATATGACTACTAATGCTGGGGGTGCCTGGAGTGCAATCTCGCCTAGTCCCTCCGTCGACAACGCCACCTCTATTAGCTGTGACTTGGCGACCACGTGTGCCATGGTGGTCCAAGGCAATCTACTAGAGTCCACAACTAACAGTGGAACCACATGGTATGGCCAGCAGGTGTCAAGTCAGACAAGTGGTCTAACTTCGGTTACTTGTACCTCTGCGACTACCTGTTTGGTTAGTGGACTAGCGGGAATATATGTAGAGTCCAACATGAACCAGGTCCTAGGAGCACCACAGGTGGGTGGCGCCCCGGGCAATACCCAGGCCACATTCTGGTGGGTACCACCAACTCCGGGAAGTCCACCTAGTTCATATACCTTAACTCTTTCGCCCGCCGCTGGTTCGTGCGGATCGGCTGTCACCCTTGCCAGTTCTGCACTGTCTTATACCTGTACCGGGCTGACCAACGCAACGCCATATACGGCTACAGTTGTGGCCAACAACATTGCAGGACCAAGTGCCGGAGGCTCATCTTCTTCAATTATTCCAAGTGCCCCCGCCTTGACCCAGACTTCCACCTGGTCGCCACAGACTTCATCAGAGGACCTGAACTCGGTGTACTGTTACTCGACAGCTGGCCAGTGCTGGGGTGTGGGTCAGATTTCCCCCGACTCTGGCGCCCCTGGGGGCTTTATAGCTGGCTCGACGAACGGTGGCCTTGCCTGGACCCCTGAAACCCTTTCGAGTGGATGGGCTAGCTCAATCAACGGATACGGTTGCCTGAGTGCAACTACCTGTTTTGCCGTTGGAGACAGTATAAGTCAGCAAAGTGGCAGTACGACCGGCGTATTGCTCACCACCACGAACGGGGGTTCATCGTGGACTCCCTATACGTCCCTTCAAAGTTACGTGTCTAACTTGAACTCGATTGCTTGTATCTCGACTACAACCTGTTTTGCCGTGGGTGGTTTTATCAACGGGGCTAGCGCACTAGTTGAGACGACAAATGGTGGGACCAGCTGGATGGGGGTAGGTCTCCCAGCAGTCGGGGGTACGCTCAACTCGATCGTCTGTCCGAGTTCTACAGAGTGCGTGGTGGTAGGCAACCAGGTGCTTGGAGGGACAACCCCAGCCGTCTTTGAGTGGAGTTCATTTTCTTGGACCCAGGTGACCTCTGTAACTGGTGCTCCAAGTGGAGCTTCAAATTTGACCTCAGTTGCCTGTGTGACGGTGTCGAGTTGTATAGCTGTAGGTCCCAACTACGAGTCGGGGACTAACACCGATATTGTTACGACTTCGTCCCCGGGGAGTTCATGGACTATATCCAACATCTCTTCAACCCTAGGTGTTGGGCTGGTGGCCGCTAGCTGTTCGGGGGCAAATGACTGTTGGGTGGCAGGCCAGAAGGGATCCATGTTTGTCACAGCTAATGCAGGTGCATCGTGGACGGCTCAATCAACCGGGACCATCGGGACCTACACAGGGATATCTTGTTATTCCACTACCAGCTGTGTTGGAGCTGGCGTCGATAACTCCCAGGGCCCTCTGGTTTCAACCAGTGCAAACGGGGGTTCCACCTGGACGAGCACCGAGACGGGCCTGACCCCATCAATTGGAGCGGTGTCGTGTGTGGGTGGCACAAACTGTATGGGAGTTGGTAGCTACTGGGGCGATCTGGCCAGCACTAATGGCGGGGTAAGTTGGTCTGAACAAGCCATCCCTGGTGGGACTGAGAGCACGTCGGGAGTTAGCTGTCCCTCGACAACCACCTGCTACGTAGCGGCCCAAGCCGGTGGACTTCCGGTTGTCTTGAACTCGACCAACTTTGGATCTACGTGGACCACCCAGGCGGTCTCGGGGGTGACCTCGTTGGCGGCAATAGCCTGTCCGACAACCTCCAGTTGTTTTGCCTCCGGGCAAGACAGTGGGGCCGGGGCGGTCGTCGGGACCACGAACAGTGGGGCTACATGGAGTCCCCTTGGGATCTCGGGTGCTACATATCTCTCCTCCATCGCCTGTCCGTCTCAGTCTGAGTGCTTTGTCGTCGGGGCAAACGGGGCTAGTGGGGTTATTGAAGAGACTACTAACTCAGGGACATCGTGGACCGCCCAAAGCTTGCCCCCCGGGATCTCTTACCTCAACGCAATTTCGTGTCCATCCATTACGACCTGTATAGCCGTTGGGGCAACCTCGACAACTATGGCCATAGTTTCCACGACCAACTCGGGAACTACCTGGTCGTCGGGGACTCCTCCTAGTGGCGTGGCAGCCAGCCAGCTTACCTCGGTGGAATGTACGTCGACCTCGGACTGCATTGCCCTGGGATTTGACGGAACCCAGAGTTTCGCGATCGAGACCGTCAACTTTGGGACGGCCTGGTCGATAACCACGATGGCCTCGAGTGCGGCCAACCTCAACTCGACCTCCAACAACCAGGTCACTTGCGGGACTTCTACTCCGTGCACGAACCAGATTAGTTGTGTGTCGTCGAGCACCTGTGTTTCTGGACTTGGCGGGACCCTACTCACGAGTTCGTTTGCGGTGACGGTGCCTGGGGCCCCGGGGACTCCCGTGGCTTCCGTGAATGGCCCCAACGTGACCTTGACCTGGACCGCCCCGGCAAGCACTGGGGGGTCACCCATCACCGGGTACACCGTGGTAGCCAGTCCGACCTGTTCGGGATGTGGTGGACTATCAATAAGTGGAACCGGGACCTCGACTACCATTACCGGGCTCACGACTGCAACGGCATACACCTTTACAGTGGCCGCAATCAACATTGCCGGGACAGGGCCTCCTTCAAGTGCGTCGAATTCGGTAACCCCGACTGCGGTCACGATTACTACCACGACCCTTCCAAACGGGTCTGTCGGGGTTGCGTATTCGGCAACCCTGGCTGCAACCGGTGGGACGACGCCATATAGCTGGTCGATTTCGACAGGATCCCTACCGGCCGGGCTTACCCTGGCTGGATCAACGGGTATAATTTCGGGTACCCCCACGGTTTCTGGGAGTACTAGTTTTACTGTAAAGGTGACAGATTCAGCTACTCCAGCAAATACGGCCACTCAAACTTTGACGTTAGATATTCCACTCATTCCGATCTCGGTGACCACGACTTCATTGCCAGCAGGTGAGTTGACCGTGGCTTACTCTCAGACCCTGGGAGCATCCGGAGGCACTGCACCTTACACCTGGTCGGTTTCCTCAGGAGCACTACCAGCTGGGCTTTCTCTGGCTGCATCCACCGGAGTTATCTCAGGTACTCCCACGGCGAGAGGAACTTTTAGTTTTGTGGTAACCGTGACCGACTCGTCGACCACGCCCGAGACGGCTAGTGCTGCTCTGTCGATTACCGTCAACTCCAACGTGTTGATAATTACAACCACTGCCCTCACAAACGCGGTCTCGGGTGTCCCATATAGTGCAACTTTGGGCGCCCAAGGGGGAGTGGCTCCATATACGTGGACTGTTAGTCTAGGAGCCCTTCCGTCTGGTCTAATCCTAACCTCGGCAGGCCAGATCACTGGGACCCCGGTTATTTCGGTAACGGCTTCTTTCACTGTCCAGGTAACCGACTCAACAAGTCCAACTCCAAATGTTGCCTCGTTGTCACTGTCACTTTTGGTGAGGGTAAATCCGTCAACCCAGGGGTACTGGGAGATCGGATCAGATGGAGGTATTTTCACCTTCGGCGACGCCCAGTTCTTTGGGTCCATGGGGGGCCAGCCCCTGGCTGCCCCGGTCATCTCGGCAGCACCAACTCCCGACGGACAGGGATATTGGGAGGTGGCCGAAGATGGCGGGGTATTTGCCTTCGGTGACGCCAAGTTCTATGGGTCCATGGGTGGCAAAACCTTGACCGCCCCGGTAGTCCAGTTGGTTCCCACCCCCGACGGACAGGGATATTGGGAGGTGGCCGAAGATGGCGGGGTATTTGCCTTCGGTGACGCTCAGTTCTTTGGGTCGAGGGGCAACTTCCCATTCTCGCCTACCATTGTCTCCATGGCGGGAACCCCTGACGGGAAGGGTTACTGGTTGGTGTCTGCAACCGGCGCCGTCTTTTCCTTTGGGGATGCCGGGTCATTTGGTTCGGCAAACCTACCCACCAGCGCCCCACCAATAGTTACTATAGTTCCTTCAGTTGACGGACAGGGATATTGGGAGGTGGCCGAAGATGGCGGGGTATTTGCCTTCGGTGACGCCAAGTTCTACGGATCTATGGGGGGCCAGCCACTTGCTGCCCCAATTGTCGGGATTTCACCCACGTTAGATGGCAAGGGATACTGGGAGGTCGGTGAAGATGGAGGGATATTTTCCTTTGGCGATGCCCAGTATTTTGGTTCAATGGGGGGAAAGGCCTTGGCGGCACCTATAGTGGCAATATCGGGCTTGTGAGGTAACTTTTGAATACGGCGTGGCATTATATGAAGTGTAAGGTCGGTCTTGGCAGGAGTGACAATGTGGGCGACGCTAGCGATAGGAGTAAGTTGGCAGTAATTACAAGAGCAGCGGGAAGAAGGTCGAGTTGAAACGCCGATACATAGGAAAGCTGGTGAGTGCACTTGCAGTTACCATAGGCATGGTTCCGTTGACCTTACTTCTTCAAAGTGGGCCCCAAGCCGGAGCGACGGCCTCCTCAACGCTATTTACCACGTGGACCACGACAAATGCTGATCACAGCTATCCGTATCCGTCACCTACGCCGTCTGGAACCGCAATTACCTCGATCTCGTGTCCAAGTATCTCAATGTGTGTAACAGTAGATGGGTTGGGTTACGTAAATGTATCCGCAAACCCAACCGGGCTCGGTTCGTCATGGGTGCCAGCCGATATAGACGGACAAAACGGGCTGAACTCAGTAAGCTGTCCAACCACTTCATTCTGTGTTGCCGTAGATTCAGTGGGTAACATCTTTGCCTCAACCAATCCAACAGTTGTCTCGTCATGGACCAACGTGAGCCCGAGCGCATATACAACTTCTAAGTATCACTTTACTTCTGTTTCCTGTGCCAGTGCGACCTTCTGCATAGTGGGGACCACGCAAGGCTTTGTGTTCGATACCCCAGTGGGTGGTAATCCTGCGACACAGTCCGGTTGGCCTACAGCGGCAACCTTGGGGGATAACCCAAACATAATCGAGTCAGTGTCTTGTGCACCAAATTCGGTGTGCGCCGCTGTAGACAATGTTGGGAATGGTTTCAACTACAATGGTGCGGCGTGGTCGGCAGCCGGCACGATAGTAGCTCTTACTGAAACCAACACGGTTAGCTGTACTGACTCTCCGGCAAGTGAGTGTTATGCAATCAATGCCGCTGGGAACTCATTTTCAACTACGGGGGGGACTACCTGGAGTGCTATCGCCGCATCAGGAGTCACGGGATCAATGATTCGGATTAGCTGTCCTTCTCAAAACTTATGCTTCGGCGTGGGTGGAACTATTGGAAGTGGATATAGTGCGGCCTATCTTGCCGCTGGATCGTGGACCTCGGTAAGCCTAGAAACTGCCGGAACCAATCTCCCTCTAGTAGGTGTTTCTTGTCCTGGAACTACCGAGTGTTTTGCTGCCGATAGTTCGGGTAACGTCTGGTATAGCTCAACTCCGAACTCGACGGCGGCCTGGACTGAAGTAGCCAGTGCCGACGGGGTCAACAGTCTGGAGGCCATCTCATGTCCTTCCAGTTCTCTGTGTGTTGCAGGTGACAATAACGGTCGGATTGTTACCTCTACCACTCCAACCAGCACAAGTTCTGGCGCCTGGAGCCCACCAATAGCTATTGACGGAATAAACACGATTACGGGTATATCTTGTCCAACTACTACCTCGTGTACCGCTGTCGATAATCTCGGCAATGAGCTAACCACCACAAATCCAGGTGGGGGCTCTAGCGCCTGGTCGTCGCCGGGCGACATTGATTCAAACCTCAAGCTGACCGGGATATCTTGTGGGTCGTCAACAATGTGCGTCGCGATTGACAACAAAGGAGACGTTGTATATTCAACTAACGTTCCTGGAGGTCCTGCTACATGGGTTGTCGTGCCAATAGATAACCCAAGTGCGATTCCGCCTCAGCAGAACACCTTGAACTCGATCTCGTGTCCATCATCCTCGTTTTGTGTGGCCGCCGATAATCAAGGGAGCATATTTGTGTCGACCAGTCCAACCTCAGGGGCGACAGGATGGACGGCACTACACGTAGACGGGACGTACTCAATAACTTCCATGTCATGTACCTCTGTACTCTTATGTACCGGTGTTGACAGTCATGGGAACGTAATTTACTCCGCTAACCCTACAGGGGGGCTTAGCGCTTGGACTGTACTTCCCTCAATTGGTCCAGCAAGTGGATTTAGGGTTGTTAGCTGTCCGAGTACGTCGGTGTGTTTGGCCATTGACGCTAATAACGACGTATGGACAACATCTGATCCATCTTCCAAGAGTCCCACTCCAACCTGGCTTGAAGAGACAACAACTATGCCCATTGATACCGCTACGGTATCGGTGAATGGAATTTCTTGTATTTCAGGCACGCAGTGCCTCGTAGTAGATAACGACGGTAGAGTTCTGACTGGCTCTACAACGTCGCTCACGATTACCAATACGTCGCTTCCAGCCGACGTGGTCAACCAAAAGTATGGCCCGAGTGGTCAAGGAGTAACCTTGACCGCGGCAGGCGGAATTTCACCTTACACGTGGTCATACACCGGGACGCTCCCTACGGGCCTGTCGGCAGTTCCATCGGGCAACAACTTTTTGATCTCTGGAACCCCAACCGTCCAAGGTGACGCAATAGTAAATATTACTGTCACGGACTCTTCAAACCCTATATTAACCTATACAAAGGCGTACTCCATAGATATATTGGCCGCCTGGTCGACACCCACTACGATTGACGGCGGGTACTCCTCAACAAGTCATGCAATTTCGTTCAACGCGGTTAGCTGTACCTTGGCGGCCTTTGTCAACACTCCATACTGTGTAGCAGTTGACAGCGGGGGACGAGAGTTCACGTACCCTGGATCAACCACCTCGTGGACCACGGCTAACCAAATAGACAGCACCTCGCTAACAGGAGTGTCTTGTCAGAGCAACTTTTTCTGCGTTGCCGTTGACTCAAATGGGGCTGAACTTACCTATACGGGCTCATCTTGGGCGAAGACGCAGATTGATAACCTAGCAGGGCTTACTAGTGTGTCGTGTTCTTCAAGTTCGTTTTGCATGGCGACTGATAGTGCAGGGAACGTACTTAGTTACTCAGGGACGTCGTGGTCTGCGGCAACTAATATTGATGGTTCAACCAGGCTTACCTCAGTATCATGTTTATCTTCTACCTTTTGTGAGGCGGTAGATGCTTCGGGTCATGGCCTCAAGTTCAATGGGTCAACCTGGGCGTCACTCACTGCCGACTCTGGAGCCCTAATCAACTCTGTTTCGTGTATTTCTACAACTTCTTGTGTTGCCGTTGACGCCAGTCACGCCTACGTAACGTTCAACGGGGTTAGCTGGGCTGCTGCAGTTACTATTGCTGGTTCGGGTACTCCACTAGAGTCGGTATCGTGTATCCCAAATGGTGCATCTATTTTTTGTGTAACGGTTGACACGGCAGGCGACGCGTACGCATACAATGGTACCAACTGGACAACTGATACCACTTGGTCGAACCCAATTGAAACTGGACCTGCACTAAGGGCTGTTTCATGTTTGCAGACAAATATGTGCATGACCGTTGATGGATCTGGTAACGCACTGACGTTCAACGGGTCGACTTGGTCGAATTTGCAGCGAGGCTGGACAAATGCAGTGGACTCTGGAAATGTAATCGATTCAATCTCCTGTACCTCTACGAGTTTTTGTATGGAAGTCGACAACGCAGGCAAATGGGCTTACTTTGACGGTACGACGTGGTCTTCGCCGGCTACTATTACTGGAGCAGCTGCCCTCAATTCCGTTTCTTGTCTCGGTACTACATTTTGTGCAGCTGTAGATAACTCGGGGAATGCTTTTACCTATAATGGGACCACCTGGTCTGCCGCCAGCGCGATTGATCCCGGAAACCACCTGCTCTCGGTATCATGCCAGCCTTCTGGCTTCTCTCAGTTTTGTCTGACCACAGATAACGCAGACAACTGGCTTTCCTTCAACGGATCGACCTGGACAGTAGCGGCGGCTGTGGCGGGTGCCTCGGGAGGCATTGCGGCGGTCAGTTGCGCCACGCCCACTTCTTGTTGGGCAGGAGATGGTGGCGGAGATGTCTTTTCCTTCAATGGTACGATCTGGTCGGGGGCTGACCATATAGATGGGACTAACGTATTTAACTCAATTTCTTGTCCCACAACTGCATTTTGTGGAGCGGTCGACAATCACGGGAATGCCTTTACCTATAATGGGACCACCTGGTCGGCTGCTAGTGATATCAATGTTTCAAGTGCAATTTTTGCAATAACTTGTAACTCGTCGTCGTTTTGTATAGCTAGCGCGACTAGTGGCGACGTATTCGAGTACAACGGTTCTACTTGGTCAACTGCTGAGAATATTGATGGAGGGCTTTCAATATCTTCTGCATCATGTGTCTCTACAAGTTTTTGCATGGTGGGTGATGCGAGCGGAAACATCTTGGGCTCAACAAACCCAATTAGTTTTTCTCCGACTTGGAATACACTAAGTGAGTCCTGGACAAATCCTATTGACTTTGTAAGTTCAACTACAGCTGTTGGGTGTGTTTCGGCAACGCTTTGTATAGTAGGGGATGGTTCAGGAAACCTAATCGTTTCCTCGAATGAGTCATCGTCCAACCCAATGTCATCTGCAGCTGCATGGTCAGCGCCATTCAACGTAGACGGAACAGCTACTATAAATTCGATTTCATGTCCGTCGTCAACTCTTTGCGTGGTTGGGGATAGTAACGGAAATATTCTAACCTCAATTACGCCCAGTACGACTGGTGCTAGTTCATGGCAGGTGGAGGGTGTAGATTCTACATCAATCAAAGGGGTTTCTTGTGCAGTATCTTCTAGCACTACCTTATGTGTAGCAACTGATAATTTGGGCAATATTTTCACGACTTCAAGCCCAACTACTGGAGCTAATGCTTGGACCAAGATTTCTGTTGCAGCCGGGACATCTATAAACGGTGTCTCGTGTCCAACCATTACATTGTGTGTAGCTGTTGGAAACAATGGAGGGTTGATCTACTCCACAAATCCCACCGGGGGAATCGGTGCATGGGCTGTAACCACTATAGATCCAATAGACCCTGGAGCTACTAGCGATAACCTGACCTCGGTGTCATGTCCAAGCGCAACTTTTTGCGGAGCTGTTGACAGTCAAGGAAATATAGTCACCTCTAGCTCTCCAAGCGGTGGCGGATCTAGCTGGACATCGGCACAAATTGACGCAACCGCACAAACCCCACCATTACTTCCCATTCCGGTTGCACTCAATTCTGTCTCGTGTGAATCGGCTAACTTGTGTATAGCAGGCGACGGAAATGGCGACGCACTAGGCTCTCTTAGTCCTGGATCGGGTAGCTCTTCGTGGTGGAGCGCTCAGGTTGATACTGGTGGAGTGGGACTTCCATCACTCGAATCAGTCGCATGCCCGGCCACATCGTTTTGCATGGCCGTTGACTATGCGGGACGCATAGTCACGACCAACTCGACTGGAACCTCCTTCGCATCGGTAAGCGTTACAACTTCAACTCTTGCAAATGGGGTGGTAGGCCAAATTTATGGGCCTGTGACCTTGGGTGCAAGCGGGGGATCTGGGACATATAGTTGGAGCAATCTAAGTACTCTTCCCCAGGGACTTACCCTATCTAGTGCTGGGGTGCTCACAGGGACTCCTCTTGCTGCCGGAACTTACTATTTTACGGTAGGTGTATCTGATACCTCCTCACCCGTCCAGAGCGCATCTGCAACCTTAAGCCTGGTTGTCACGACTAATACTTTGGCAATTTCGACTGCCACATTGGCAAATGCAACAGTGAACTCTCCTTACAGCATAACTTTGACAGCCACTGGAGGTGTTGCTCCGTATAATTGGTCAATTGGATCTGGGACTAGTCTTCCACAGGGGCTTTCACTCAACCCAAGTACCGGAGCGATAACTGGGACCCCATCTGGGACAGGAACTAATGCATTTACTGTGGACGTCTCGGATTCGTCTGTACCCCCCCAGAGTGCAACTGCCAATCTATCAATTACAGTTGTGGCCCAGACTAGTTTGTCTATCTCGTCAATTTCTCTTGGCCCGGCCTATGTCGGTACTGCCTATGGTCCTGACACCCTTGTGGCTGTAGGGGGAACGAGTCCATACACCTGGTCTATTGCAACCGGAACCTCCCTACCTGCTGGATTAACGCTCAATTCGTCGACCGGAGTAATAGGTGGGACTCCAACCTCGGCAAGTCGAACATCAACTTTTACGGCAGAGGTAACCGATTCCTCGTCTCCGCCAAAAGTTGCAACGTTAGCTCTCACAATTACCGTGGAGGGGTTACCCGGGGGTAGTCCCGGTGGCACTGTCCAGCCGGGATATTGGATGGTGGCTTCAGATGGCGGAATATTCAACTTCGGTTCGGCTCCTTTTGAGGGTTCTGGGGGTGGCGGTAAGGTGTCCTTGGCGGTAGGTATGGCGTCAACTCCAGACGGCAAGGGATACTGGATTGCCGACTTTTTTGGCAACGTGTATGCATTCGGTGATGCCCCAACAATTTCCTCTCCAGGGGCCATGGGAACTATGGGTATTGTCGGGACTCCAGACGGCAAGGGATACTGGCTAGTAACTGAAAGTGGTGGAGTTTATGCTGAAGGCGACGCGGGTAGCTATGGGTCGGCACAGGGACTCAACTTGGTGGCCCCGATAGTAGGGATAGCCGCGACTCCAGACGGCAAGGGATACTGGCTCGCTGGCGCCGATGGTGGGATCTTTGCATTTGGCGATGCCAACTACTTTGGCTCCATGGGGGGTAAACCTCTAAATCAACCAATCCTCGGAATAGCGTCAACTCCAGATGGTGGTGGATATTGGCTGGTAGCTTCCGACGGAGGCATTTTCTCCTTTGGCGATGCGCAGTTCTTTGGGTCGATGGGTGGCAAGCCACTTAATCAGCCTATTGTTGGAATTACATCTACCAACGACGGGTTTGGCTACTGGATGGTCGCTGCCGATGGAGGGATCTTTGCATTTGGCGATGCCCAATTCCTTGGATCCATGGGCGGCAAGCCAATTGCACAACCGATAGTTGGAATCTCTGAGGTTAGATGAGACAACCAGTAGTCTACGAGGAATCCACGCACGGAAGGAAGTTTAGAATGTTACATAGAGCAACTTTTCCAATAAGGGTATTGAGGGCTACTTTAGCAGTAGCTCTAGTTGGAGGTTCGGCCCTTATAGCCACAGGGGCTACTTCATTGGTTGGTCAATCACCAGCTGGAGCTACTTCTAGTTCGCCGTATTCAACATGGAAATCCGCTGTAGTTGACCACCAGATACCGTTTCCGAATGCATCCTATGAATCCCTAAACTCGGTTTCTTGCCCTGGGACAAGCATGTGCGTAGCTGTTGATTCCCTCGGTAACTTATATATAACCGGTACACCAACCGGTGGGGCGTCGACCTGGGTTCCCCTCAATATCGACGGCAATTACAAATTAACTTCAGTGTCATGCCCAACTACCAGCTTTTGTGCAGCCGTAGACAATGTGGGCCATGTTTTTGAATCAACTAGTCCTACATCTTTAACTTCATGGAACGACGTGAGTCCATCTGCCTATACGACAGTAGCTACTCTCGAAGAGTTTACCGGCATTTCTTGTTTGAGCGCTTCATTTTGTACGGCCGTCGCAAATGAAGTGAATGCAACGCCCCCAGGACCAACAACTGCGGTCAATACTAACGTCTTTGTTTCAACCCTTCCCCAAACAAGCACTGGGTGGCCAACGAGTCCTACGGCTTCATATACGACTACTTACACCCTTACAGGAGTGTCGTGCATACAACAGACATCAGCTCCCAATACCTACACTTACTGTCTTGCCTCTGGGTATAACACTGGCACTTCTGCTGGATACATATTTTATAATGGAACCTCAGGAACAAGTGCCTCTAGTCCGTCACTGACAAGTTGGACCTCAGTTGCAATAGTGGGTGCTGTAACGCCTGTCTCGATATCATGTACGGTAGTTACTGCTGACTTCTGCGCTAGCGTAGACCAAAATGGTTCAAACGGCGACGCTTTCACGTATTCGCCGACTTTTGCGGCAACTACACTAGTCGTATCGGGATCATGGACAGAGTCGACTAGCCTCAGTTCCGATAACTTTTTGTCTGTGTCATGTGCTGCTTCGACTTTGTGTGTAGCGGGAGACAGTGGTGGCCGGGTGTTTTACTGGGAGGGATCTTGGAACGCTACTGCATATGGGGCAGATACTACTCCACCGCCTGGTCATATCAACGGCATTTCTTGTCCGACAACGGGTTTATGTGTGGCCGTTGACCAAAAGGGTGACGTGCTCAGTGAGACAACATCCACGCCACCTTTGGCTGAGACGGCAAGCTGGACAACTGTTCAAATTGATGGAGTTGAGAGCCTAACCGCCATAAATTGCCCCACATCAAGCCTCTGTGTGGCGGGGGATAACCAGGGATATATAACTACGTCGGCCACTCCAACGGCATCGGTGTCTTCGGACTGGGCTAAGCCAGTTCAAATCGATACCAACACTCCAAATACAATTACTTCTATTAGTTGTCCAGCGGCCACCTTTTGCGCTGCCGTCGATAGCTCAGGTCATGCCTATACCTCTACGAACCCAACCGGAGGGGCATCTGCCTGGAGTTCGTCGCCCGGTTCAATTGATGGCACCGAAGCCCTTACGTCACTTTCATGCCCTACTTCAGGATTATGTGTAGCAACAGATGGCACCGGTGATGTAATTTACTCGACCACGCCTAGCGCTACTGGTTGGACAAAGTTGACCTTAGACGGGACCCACGTCATCAATGCCATCTCTTGTCCATCCTCAGGATTATGTGTTGCAGTCGATGGGGTTGGAAATATTTTGTATTCGACTAATCCTACCGGTGGAAGCGCATTCTGGAGTACAATAGATGTTGACGGGACGGCTTCTATTAATTCTGTGTCATGCCCGTCGATCAATCTGTGCGTGCTAGTTGATGGTTCTGGCAACGTAATTTATTCCAACGATCCAACTGGTGGTAGTGCTTACTGGCCACCAACTCTACCTGGGAATTTGGTGAGCATAGGGGCCGTTACCTTCAAACAACTATCTTGCGAGGGAGTCAATCTATGCTTGGCCGTGACGAGCGCCGAGGCCCTATACGCGTCAACTGATCCCGCTGCAGGTTCATGGTCACTCGTTTCAGCCACACCATCGCCAATTGATACAGTTACAATCAATTCACTCAGTTGTCCGACCGGATTGTATTGTTTTGCTAGCGACTCAAACGGCAACGTCTTAGTTGGAGCCACAACGGGCCTTACAGTTGCTACAACGCTCCTCCCGGCAGGAATTATTGGAAAGCCCTATGACGGTGCCAACGATGTGGGCTGTCCGCTGGGTACCCCGAATGGAACTACATGTATTACGGCTGCTGGGGGAGTAACTCCATATACTTGGCAGTTATCACCTTCTCTCCCTGCTGGTCTATCTTACGTTCAAACTGGAGGGATGATAGAGATATCTGGAACTCCCACCCAGATTGGCACCTCCAGCTTTACGGTTACCGTATCAGATAGTTCCAGCCCCCCTCTTGTCGCCACTCAGTCACTGTCAATAACTGTGTTGGCATCTTGGAGTACACCAGCTCTCATCGACACAGAACCTAGAACGAGCTATGCAACACCCCCTTCGCTGGTTGCTTCATGTCCCGTGGCCAGTTTTTGTGGGGTTGTTGATAGCAATGGAAGGTACTTGACAGACAACAGTGGATCTTGGACTACACCGGTCTCGATAGACGGCGTAAATGATCTTACCTCAATCTCGTGTCCGACCAACACGTTTTGTATGGCGGTGGATTCTCTGGGGTACTACACGGATATGTCGAATGGAACCTGGACGGCTCCTTTGAATCTATCTAACAAGATTGCTCTGACGGGTGTCTCATGTACGAGTTCGTCATTTTGTATTGCCGTAGACCACAGTGGTGGGGCCTTTGAGTTCAACGGGACGAATTGGACAGCTGCAACCTCATGGACAAACCCTATAGACAGCACCCATATCATAAATGGTATTTCATGCTATTCGACGACGTTTTGCATCGCGGTGGACAGTGTGGGGAACTCCTTGAACTATACGGGAGGCAGTACCTGGACTTCGACGGTCATCTCTGGAACGGATTTAACTGCGGTATCGTGCATATCAACTACCTTCTGCGCAGTTGTAGACTCAAGTGCAAATGCTTACGTAGGTCATCCCGGTTCATGGACGACCAGTGCAATCGGGGGTGCTGGATTTATTAGCGTGGGTTGTGCGACGTCGTCGTTATGTGTTGCTGGAAACTCGAACGGGCAAGTGTCTGTGTATACCGGGTCGTGGAGTAGTCTCAGTGCGGTGTCAAGTGCCGGTCGCAATATTTCTTCTGTTTCCTGTCCGTCTACGAGTTTTTGCTTAGCAACCGATAACTACGGTTATACCTTCACCTTCAACGGGGCAACCTGGACAGCGGCAACCGCAACCCCTCAGGACTCAGTCGACACTATTGAGTCAATTTCTTGTCCTAGCTCACTGTTTTGTGTTGCTAGTGATTCAAGTGGAAATGTATCGGTTTCATCAGATGCCTCATCGTCAATTCCCGTAGGGTCAAAGGCCGCATGGGTGTCATATCCTGGGGTTGACAGCTCTAACTCAATTGCGTCACTGTCATGTCCAAGCACAACCCTTTGTATTGGGGTTGATAACGCGGGCCGGGTACTAACGGCCAATCCAACTGCTACCCCTGGTACGTGGACCCAGGTAGCTACCGATTCTGTTTCGTCAAATATAAAGGCAGTTAGCTGCGCCTCTTCCACGATGTGTATAGCCGTTGACGCCGCAGGAGGAATTCTAGATTCAACAACGCCAACGACAAGTGGATCTTGGGTATCGGCCACCCTTACCGGTGGACCGACACTAACCTCAATTAGCTGTCCGTCAACCTCTCTTTGTATTGCAGTCGATACGATTGGGCAGATGATATTTTCTACCAATCCAAGTGGGGGGCTTGCATCGGACTGGACAGCTATAACAGAGGATCCGGCTCTAACTAGTGGGGTACAGCCTCAACTGAATGCAATTGCGTGTCCCTCGACTTCATTGTGTGTGGCTGTTGACAATCAAGGCCAAGTGGTTTCTTCAGCTAACCCCTCATCAGTTGCGTCATCGACCTGGGCAGTCGCCCAGGTAGACACGTCAAGCCCAGGTCCTCCGGCTGTGGGCGTGAATATTACATCTATTGCATGTGCCTCATCTTCATTCTGTGCCGCTGGCGATACGGCTGGCGATATTGTTGGAAGTGTCAATCCAACCGGCGGGGTCAGTGCCTGGTGGGTCGCCGCAATGGACCCGGGACCGAGTTCAGGATCAGTAAATACTCAGATCAACGGGTTGGCGTGTGCCTCGACTACTCTTTGTATTGCAGGTGACGCCTCAGGTCAGATACTCACGTCAGCACCTTCTACAACCCTCACGATCACGACTTCCACTCTAACGGCAGCTTCGGCAGGGGTAGCATATAGCGTTACCTTGGGGGCTAGTGGTGGATCGGGGACCTACACTTGGAGTGCACTAACACTACTTCCGGCTTCACTTACGCTCTCTAGCGCGGGACTTCTCTCAGGTACCCCGGTATCGGCAGGAACCTATTCGTTCCAGGTCCAAGTTACCGATACCTCGGTCCCTCCTCAAGTATCGGCCACTACACTAATGCTTGTTGTGAACTCGGCTGCCCTGGCAATTTCAACAACTACCCTGGCAGCTGGGGTTGTGGGAACTGCCTATAACGCAACCCTGGCGGCTAGTGGTGGGAGTGCACCTTACACGTGGGCTCTGGCCTCTGGGACCTCTTTGCCCAGCGGGCTCTCTTTGGCACCGTCCACTGGCTCTATATCAGGGGTGCCAGCAGCAGTAGGGTCTACGAGCTTTACAGTCCAGGTAAAAGATTCTGAGAATCCGCCCGTTACCGTTACGGCAAACCTTTCAATTACAGTAAACAAGACGGCTTCTCTTTCAATAACGTCAACTACTCTTCCTCAAGGTACCGTGGGAGTTGCCTATACCGGATCTTTAGTTGCCGCCGGTGGCACGTCGCCATACACTTGGGCGGTGGCCTCTGGATCATCTTTGCCAGCAGGTCTGGCAATTTCATCGGGAGGTTCAATATCGGGTTCTCCGTCATCGGCAGGTTCAACTAACGTTACCTTTGAAGTTATTGACAGCTCCACGCCCATCCAGGTAGCCACTGCAACGATTTCGATTGTTGTTGTTCAGGCACCTGTGAACAACCCAGCTGCCCAGGGATACTGGATGGTTACCTCTCTCGGCGAAGTGTTCGGCTTTGGCTCGGTAACGTCTCTGGGGTCTGCTAGCGGACTATCGGGGGCCGTCGTTGGGATGGCGGCCACCCCAGATGGAAAGGGATACTGGGTGGCCAGTTCATCTGGGGGGGTAGCCAACTTTGGCACTGCAGGAAATCTCGGAACGCCTTCTCTGCCTGGCACGGTCGGAATTGCGTCTACTGCCGACGGAAAAGGATACTGGCTTGTTTCAACCTCTGGTGCAATTGTAACCGAGGGAGATGCAACTTCATTTGGGTCGATGGCCGGCAAACCCCTGAATCAGCCCATTGTAGGAATAGATCCAACACCAGACGGCCAGGGATACTGGATGGTGGCCGCAGATGGTGGGATATTTGCGTTCGGTGATGCCCACTTCTATGGTTCAATGGGAGGACTTCCACTCAATAAGCCGATAGTTGGTATAGCTACCACGTCTAATGGCGCTGGCTATTTCGAGGTTGCTACCGATGGTGGGATATTTGCGTTTGGCAATGCGTCATTTGCCGGTTCAATGGGCAACAAGATACTAGCTAGGCCGATGGTCGGAATGGGAGTCACCCCCGACGGTGGAGGATACTGGACTGTTGCGGCTGATGGAGGAATCTTCTCCTTTGGAGATGCAACCTACCAAGGATCCGAAGGTGGACAGCAAATTGCCTCACCAGTAGTGGGGATGGCCGTTCCATAGGCCCCGTAGTAGGAGTTGTAACTCTTATACAAGTTTATGTGGAGAGACTCGTCTTTCTTGGGAGCCGAATCGGACTTATGGGGATTTAGTTACTTGAGCGACTGTAGGTTCTTGCAGTACTTATTGGTATCTAGAGCCTGAGCAAGTGGCGAATCACTTGACGAGGTGGACTGCCTCCCAATTGAAGAGAGAGACCGGCCAAGGGTTACCTGGGCGGCGTCTATGGTATTTCCGATTTGGTTGAACGCGCCTGTTAGATTGGTAATTGACGACGTCGAGATTGGTGCCAGGGTGTTTTGTGCCCCAACCAGGGCCTGGTCATAGGCATTGAGGGCCTTGATCAAAGAATTGTACAATGTCTTGCCGTCAGATACCGCTGGGGTCCCATTGTGACGGATCTGAGACTCAAGTGTCTGAGCTTGAGCTATTTCCTCTTGGATGAGCGTCTGCGCGTCAGCTTTTATCTGAGTCGGGTCAGACTGGTTTTTGATTAGAGACTCAAAGCTCCCGGTCTTAGACTGGGTCTGGGTGTACCAAGAGAACATCGCCGAGCAGTACCCAGATGCCCATTTACTAGGTGCGGTTCCAGAGATAGAACCACAAGCCCCCAGGAAGACTGCGCAGGCTAGACATGACATTAGAAATCGGAGCGGTTTCATCTTCTAATAGCCTACCTTCACGGAGATCAAGGCGGTAGTTATTTGAAATCCAGATCCCGAGCCTTTAGCTCCCAGCTACGGCGCCAATTCGAGCCTTTTGGACCATTTAGGTTTGGCGTAGTTCCCCTTGCTGCCCCCTGGCGGGCCTTCCACCAGGACTCATCTGTTTCATGGGCAAGTTCATATACCTTCGTCTCAATCCGGGTGGCAAAGTCGCGAAGATCCTCGTCGGGCTCTAGGTGTAGGGGTTCCCCAAAGACCACCTTGGTCGCGCCATGGGTTATCCTCTTGGAGTCCTTGGGAAGGACTTGACGAGTTCCATGGAGATACACCGGAACTATTGGGACCCCGGTCTTTTTCGCGAGATAGGAGACGCCTGGCTTGAAGGACTGGGTCCAACCGTCGGGACTCCTCCCTCCTTCGGGAAAGATAATTAGGTTCCATCCCTGGTCGATTAGCTCAATGGCCAAGTTGGCGGATTTGCGGTCCACTCGGTTTCTTTCAATCGGTATCGCGCCGGTGGCCAGTGACCACAGGTGGGCCTTGAAGGTCTTGTCAAAAAAGTAATCAGCCCCCGCAGCCACTAGGCATCTATGTCTAAATCTGTCCGGGAGCGATGTAAGGAGAACAACGGTATCGAGGTGACTTGAGTGGTTGGCCGCAAATATAACCGGTCCGTCAACTGAGTCCAGATAGTCGACTCCGTGAACCCTTACAGGAGCTAAGGTACCAATTGCTGGTCTGGCCACCCAGTCAATTAGACCAGCCCGAGCCAGTCGCGCGAAGTACCTCCGTGACCAGGCGCTGTCGTAATTTACCCCGAGCTTGGAAGCCTTGAGCGGTCTTTCCACCGAACCCGGCCAGGTGGGCTTGGAGTAGGGGAATGACAATCCCTGCATCCGCCGTTTAAGAATTGAAGTAAACTCTTCTAACACGACATTTAGGTGACGTTGGCCATCAAGACAGGCGGGGAATGTAGGTGGGTGAGCGACGGACTTGAGCCCACGTAATGGCGGGCAATCTCTAGGGCGTCATCTAAGGTGGACGCACAGGAAAATCCAAGTCTCTCCACTGACCGTCGCTCGCCCCCTAAGATGATTACTTGCGAGAGATGATCTAGTGCGTGAGCGCACCAGTACCACATGTAGAACGGGTGAACCCCGTGGTAGGCGTAGCTAGTGCGGTAGAGGTGTCGATACCACGGGTCGGTCGCGTAGCGCTCCTCGTAGCGTTCCGAGATTGAAACCGGGTCTGTTGTGTCGGCAAGAACCTCTTCAAAGAAATCGATATAGCTAGGGTGGTGGACTGGGTGGAACTCCCACTTGGTTGGGTGGCTAATAATCACAACACCACCCTGCCTTACCAACGGACGGCCTCGATACATGTTGAAGAAGTACCCCAGGCCCAGACAGGCCACGAGTATCGGGTTCATAATCGAGTTCACGTTATATGGGCAGATATAGGGAAGTCCCATGGTCAAAATATCGCTCTGGCCTTCCACGTCGATATTTTGTTGTTTGAGCACGTTTGCCGTGGTGATCTCATGGACCGCCTCGACTTCGCCAGCGCTAACCGAGGTCATTGCATGAGGGGATAAAATTGAGTGAAATACCGACCGGGCAACACGTCGGGGGGTATGACCAAGAAGTTTTGAGGCCCCAATAAAACCTAAGCGGTCTTTGAGTTCCCACTCCCACTCTCGTTTTTGAAGAAACCCGAAGTTCTCCGGGAAGGTGTTGGTGTTCAATGTGGTCTCTATCTGAAAGACCTTGACCCCGGACTTCGCAATTAGGCGACCCATTCTCCAGTTGGATGAGTGAAGCTCTGAGTGGTGCTGGTCCATGAAGGACTTAGAGTTCACCATGGTCTGGGGGTTGTGATGGTGCTTGATAGATTTGTAGCTGGCCAGTCCGGTGGCCACTGACTTGTGCCCGCCGTCCATGGCGACCAGGTTGATATTTACATAGACTAAAAGATCGCTCTCGGCTGCTCGCCTGTTTATCTCGACATCTTCGCCTTGACTTGTAAGACCTAGGTGAACCAGGTTGTCTGGGTCTTCAGCGTCGTGCTGGGTCAACAAACCGTGGGGAGAAAATGAGTCGAACACCCGGCTGCCCAAACAGTGGCGGAGCTCCTCGTCGGTCATCCTCCGGTGCAGTGCCAAGGCGGCGATCAGGACCACGTCGTCTACGCCCTTTCGGGCCGCAATCTCTAAGACTTCTTCAATAACCATCTGTCGAATGTCTGGAGCCTTCATGGCTGGAAGGGGGAGGGAGACGTCGTCGAAGGCGATTGTTAGCTTCATGTCTGCAAATAAGAGGTCTTCAAGGGGCTTCGCGTCACCAACCGGCGATCTCAGGGCCTCCCTGATGGCCCCGCGGGGATTTTCTAGTGCCTTGAGGGGTTCAGGCGGGTAGAGCACCCGCGAGCCCACCGGAAGACGCTCCAGTCGAAATCCCTCGCCGTGCCAGAACAGGGTAGGTGGACTTGAAGACTCGACCTCTAATAAAAAACCCGGTCTAGGCATTAATTTGTCTCCTCCTGTTTTTTGGCCCGGGTTGGCACCAGGGCAATCTTGACCCCGCGTCGCCTTGCACTCTCCCCGGCATGTTCAAAGGCTTCTATATATCTCTCCAGCGGATAGCTGGCCGATACCAGCGCTCCTAGGGCTGACTTCCTCACCAGGTCAATAGCAAGATCAAAGGTCCTCACCATCTTGGGCTGGGGTCGACGAGATACTTGAGTGAAGACCTGGTAGGTAGATCCTGGGGGCTCAAATCCGGGTGCCAGGACTTTACTTAGGTCCTCTTGACCGTAAGCGTAGGATCCAATCAGGGAAATCTCTCGGTGCCACAGGGGACATAGGTCCACACTTACCCGTGCTGGCATCCCAACCATGATAATCGTACCCTTTGGGCGGGTAATTGACATGGCCGTGGAAATTGAATCCGATGTACCCAGACAGTCGATAACCACGTCACAACCCTCGCTCAAGGACTTAGGCACTCCGCTCTTTGGCGAGTTCTGGAACCTATCTGTTGACTTGACAGATCCCAGGGCAAATCCCGAGCCAAGACGTCTGACCGTCCTTACTAGTGATCCAGGCTCGCAGACCACATCGGCTCCCAACTTGCGAGCTAGGCCTGCCTGAAAATCGTACTTGGCGCTGACCAGTACGGTCTTGGGATCTATTAGTGACCTGAGAGCAGCTGTCACGCATAGGCCTAACGTTCCAGCCCCAAGTACCCCAACTGTTGAGTCTCGGGAGATATGTCCGGTCAACACGGCGTGAATAGAGCAGGCCGTGGGCTCAATAATTACCGCTTCCAGGTCGCCAATATCATCTGGAATGGAGTATAGCTGGGACCCGTGGACGCAAAGAGACTCCGAAAAGCCCCCTCCAGAACTCCTACAGTACCCGATCTGAAGTCCGGGCTCAATAGATCCCAAAAACAGATTTGTGCAGTTTCCGTTGTCACCGGTCGCGCAGTACTTGCAAGGCGGATCGATGCCCCGGGGGATACACGACAAGACCGATTCAATTACGACCCGGTCACCTGACCCGTTGCGACGTCGAGCGACTATCTCATGGCCCGGGATAAAGGGGAACGAGACTATGTCCTCGAAATAACGCGAGGCCACAGCGTCTACCGTGGCCAGATCCGAGCCGCATATCCCACATGCCAAGACGTCGACGGTCTCCCAACCGGGTTTGTCAACACTTGGAGGGCTAACGTTTTGAAATGACAGGGGAGACTTAGATACCGCCTTCCCCGATCCGGAAACGCTGGAGAAGACTCTAGCCAGGCCGTATCTTGGGAGATTTCTCTCAAAGACCAACGCTCGCACCTAGTTCCCCTCCTCTTGAAAGTGTGTTGAGAAAAATACCAAGTATTTCACCGCTCGGCCTTTTGTCTTCGGGAAGTCCAACGCGCCGAGGCCAGCTTGGAGATGGTCTGAAACTTTCGGGCCATTTCGCGAACTTGGACTGATAGTGACTCGTCTTCTTGAGGACCAGTTGCCAGGGCCAAGAGAGGCTTAGCACCACCCCTCGTCGTTGTCCATGACTCGGTGTGCCATCCCCGGCGCTGAGCCATCAGAGATAACTTGGGATCAGGATTTACAGCCACCGGGAAACCCACGATTTCAAGCATTGGAAGGTCAGAGGAGGAATCGGCATATGAGATACAGTCCTCCAGGCTAACGTCCAAGGATCTGGCGTAGTCCTCAATGATCTGGGCCCGGGCTTCCCCAGTTGGAGGGTGCCGGAGCAGGTGGCCGGTCAGGACCCCATCTCGAGTCTCGGGCACCGCTGCGACAACCTCGTCAAAGAGGGGAGCTATGGGTTGGACTACAAAGTCAAGGGCCCCGGTAATTAGGATGGTCTTGTGTCCTAGTTCTCGGTGCTTTCTAACTCGCCTGATCCCTTCAGGAAAGGATCTGGCCAAGAGAAGTCGTGAGGCCATCTCAACAGATTTGTCTTGAAGTTCTTTGAGAGATGCGCCCTCGTAGTAGCGGTAGAAGTACCTCAGAAAGTCCCCGCGGTCGTGCATGTCAAGTGACAAGAGCCCGGGAGCCTTGGCCGCCAAAGAGGCCATTATGCGAACTCGCTCCGAAAGTGGGAGCTTGTCTGTAGACAGCCACAGGTAGGCCTCGACCACGTTGGATGCGATCAAGGTGTTCTCTAGGTCGAACGCAGCAATCTTCCTGTCGGGATTTAGAATTGCGGCGAGAGAGCGGTCACGTCTAGAGGCGCTTATTCGCTTGCCGGGCTGGGTCCGGGCTCGGGCATGGTCGACTACCGAGGGCAAGTGTATGTTTCTAACGTAATAGTCCCAGTCAATAACCCGAGGATCAAAGCAGAAGGTCTCCTGGTCGTCTCTGGGAAGGCTATGGTAGAGGTCTAGGAGGTTGTCAACCCTAAAGATTGCCTCGGTCTCGGTGTATGAACCGTAGAGTTCCACATAAGACAGCGCCCGCTTAGCATCTGAACGTTTGGAGTCAATCTTTACTGTCAACCGGGAGGCCAGCTGGCGAAAGGGAACCGCCTTGGCAAGGCTCTCGGCTTTCTCCATGACACGGTCGGCGCGCTCTAGTTGTCTTTGAACTCGCCCCCGACCGGGGAACGACCACTTGGGCACGTCGATTGGTTGGCCGTGGGTGTCATATAGCGGATTTTGCGAGAACCAGTCCTGAACGGTGTCAACGAGGGTCCCGTACTTGAGCGGGTTGGTGCTTCCCGAAGCTACCTGATAGATCGGGATTGGGGAACCTTTATGTGGGTCGGGGGGAGTCTTTGCGCACACGGCAATAATGGCCCCGGTGACCAGGTCGACTGGAATCACGTCTATTACCCCCTCGGGGATTCCGGGGAACTCACTGAGTAGGCCTCGGGCATAGGAGATGATTACGGGCTCTGCCATTCTAAAGCCCCTGATCCATCCAGGACGCGGCTCGACTAGGGCAGACTCGATAATAGAGGGTCGTACGATGGACACGGGTAGGTTCTCTCGGACCTCAGACAGGGCGATCTCACCGAGCGCCTTTGTGTAGGCGTATGCGTCTGGCCAGCCAAGTCCCTGTGCCCTTACCTTGCCAATCTCGATCAGGCGATCTTGAACCCAGTCTTGGCGAAGCCGTTCGGACTTTCGGGCAATCAGAGGGGATCCGGCGGCCCCAATCTCCGAACGCGCCAGGGAGTCAAAGCGCTTGAGATTTTCAACCGTTCGTGACTGGGTTGTTATGTCAGCCCGCAAAGTCATGGCTGCGTCCACCTCATTTTGCCAGGTCGCCTCTGGTGGGAAGTTGGTCTGGCTCAACAGGCGCTCCCAGGCATCGCCTCGCCGATAACCGGCAACATATGCAGTTGAAACGGCGATTAGATGTGGTGAGTTGCCTGACGTCTTAGACAGGTCTATCACGGTCTCACAGACTCGTTTTGGGCCCAGAAGATTTACCTCGACGGCCCGATCGAGTGGGGAGTCAAAGCTGACAGCTGCCGCACAGTGGACGACTAGGTCACACTGGCTAAGTTGCTCGCGTCCGGCCGCATTCAGTCCTAACCCATTGGTGGTAACGTCGCCGGCGATAGCCCTAACTCGCCGGTCGACGGTCTCGTCAAAGGCGTCGCCGAGTTGAGCCCGGAGAAGGTCAAAACAGTCATTTTTCAGGACCTCCCGGCGAACTCGCTCTTCGGGGCCACGTTTGGTGGGTCGAACAAGTAGAGCCAGCTCACAGTCGGGGACTTGCCTGAGGAGACGCTCGACCAAGGCGGTCCCCAAAAAACCCGTAGACCCGGTAATGGCGATCTTCTTGCCCTTGAGGGCCTCGGTAATCATTACAACTCCTGTCTACCATATGGTAGGCTAGTTTGTCTACCATGTGGTAGTCTATATTGTGAAAAGCCAGAGGAGACAGGCCCGGTTGCCAACATCAGTCAACTCTAACCCAACCGATCAACGAATCTTGGATGGTGCCCTGGAACTTTTTGCCGACAGGGGATTTGAGGCCACGTCTCTAGATCTGATCGGCAAAGTGGTCGGTATTTCCAAGCAGAGCGTCTTGTACTGGTTTCCCTCTAAAGAGGACCTGCTTATGGCATTGGTAGACCGTTCCGTAGATGATCTCTCCTTGGCCCTAGAGGACTCACTTGAAAATCCTCGTTCCCCGAGTGGGCGAGACCAGGGTTGGTTCAAGATCGAGTCCGTTGTTAAGGCAGTATTTAGGGTATCGGCCAAGAGACCCGAATTGATCGGGCTCTTACGTGAAATATCTCGCTTGGGTCCTCCTGCTTCAAGCCGCTTGGTTGAACGCTTTGACCCACTACTCACTCGCGCCTACGCCTTTTTAGACGGGGAGATGGACCGGGGGACAATCAAGAGACACGAACCTAAGTTCTTACTTTTAGCGACCTATAGTATGGTGGTGGGAATGGTCTCAGAGATTGAACTACTACGGGCCATGGGGGAAGAGCCTTCGATGCGTTCACTGGTAAAGAGGCGCTCTGATGTGTTGGAGTTTTTGCGCTCTGCTCTACTTATTGAAAGGGACTAAAGCTCCGGTGATCTCAAAGAACAAGATGTTGCTAATTATCACCATTGGTGCCCTGGGTGTAATCGGGGTTGGTTTCTTGCTCTCTCTCTTGCACCTATAGAAGACCCAACAAAGGCCAGACCCAACAAAGTCCAGACCCAGCAAAGGCAGACCAGAAAGCTTACCTTAGAAGTCCTCTGACCCGGTTATCTCTGGGTCTTGTGGTCTCTTTGAAGTTGTCTTGTCCCGCTTTAGACGCTTGTCAATTATTGAAGGCACCTCAAAGGCTAGGGGACTCTCGGTCTCGTCTGACTTTCTTGGCAGGTCTCCTCTAATCATCCCTCCACGACCAATTCCCACCGAAGCTCCCGAGGAACTTGCAGGTCCTCGCTTCTTGGTTGGCGGCGTGTATCTCTTTGAGGGCTTCGGCAGCTTTGGATCGATTCCTTTTTTTGCGTCTTGGCGTTGCGCTCGGGTCTGAACTGGTCTACCGCGGTAGTCCATTCCCTGGGCAGAAAGCTGTCTGGTCCGTCGGCTGGCTCGGAGCATTAACCAGACACCAAAAATGACGAAAGGAAGGGGTATGAGGGGATCGAACTGGGTCGAAAAGCTAACCAGCATAAGCCCTTGAAATATGATCAAGATTGCTAAAATCTGTCTTCTATTTAAGTAGGTTGCAAATAGGGTGGCTATTGACAGGGCTACCGAGATCCAGAACTCGGGTACTAGGTCATAGTACTGAGTCTTGTACTTGTTTTTGTGGTGAGGAACGGGGATTCGTACCCCAAAGTGCAGGGAGATCTGCTCCAAGAAGAAGATCAGAATCGCCAGCGACAAAATTGCCGAGGCGAAACCGCCTCGAAGTTCCCATTTCTCAAGATCCGCGGGGACTGGGGGATACTCTTTTTTGGCCATTGGACTAAAGGCTAGACGAAAATGGTGGCCTGGCTGGAATCGAGAGAATTCACCCCCAAGATTCACGTTAGAAAGATCCTTTGCTAGTATCTGAACTCGACAAACGTAAAAGTAGCCCAAGGGCCCAAAAGGTTGTAAGGAAAAGGTAGCCAGACATGCGTACATCGACTAGATTCAGGTTGGTCTTAGGTGTGATTGGTCTAGCCCTACTGGCTGGGGCGTGTAGTTCCTCTCCAACCTCGTCGGCTCCTTCGGGCAAGACCTCTCACACCCTTGGTCCTCCCGCTCCGTCGACCTCATCGACGTCAACCACGGCAACGGTGGTATCGACGACCCAGCCGGTAAGCTCACAGAGTGGAACCATTGCTCCAATACCTACGTCCTGGTTGTCACCAGCAGGGGTAATAGGCACTGAACCTACCGTTGTGGTGCCCAATGCCAGTCCACCAAGTCAGTTGGAGTCGGCGGACCTGATAAAGGGTAGTGGACCGGCGGTTACTAGTTCTGACACGGTAACCGTGCAGTATGTGGGTTACTCGTGGACCTATAAGGCCCCTTTTGACTCGTCTTGGAGTCGTGGCCAGCCAGCAACCTTTGCACTTAGTGGAGTGATTAAGGGTTGGAGTATGGGACTGGTTGGCATGCAGGTTGGTGGGCGACGTGAGCTAATAATCCCACCTAGTTTCGGGTATGGTGCATCGCCGCCAACTTCAAAGATTGCCAACAATGATACCCTGATCTTTATTGTTGACCTAGAAAAGATAGGGTAAATCCTTCAGGCAAACCTGGCCCGTGGGCTAACTGAAGATCTAGCACAAATATGACCCGGCGCGTTTTTATTTTGAGCGTTGCTATTACTGTCTTGACCGCTCTAATTGGCGTTGGGTGCGCGACTTCGTCGGGGTCAAGCGCCAGTGGTTCAAGTGTCAGGCCGTGGTACTCACTTACCCCGATGACAAAACTAGGGCAGGCCAGTCCGAGATTTGCGTGCGACCCTATCTCGATAGGGAACTGTTTACTTCCCTTCCCTGACAACTATGAAACCACGGTGGATCCTATGAATTCAACAGGGTTGAGAGTATCTGCCGAGAGTTTAGCCCGAGTGCAGAACACGGCTGGTCAATTTGTGAACACGACCCCCTGGAATGAAAGCGATGGGTTTAGTCCGGGGAGTGAGATCTTAGCTGACGTACCCGGAATCAGTCTTGCCAAGAGCCAAGTGGCTACAGAGGGAACTATAGGAGAGTCACTGTCGAGAGATGCTCCAATCGTCTTACTGGACGTGACTACCGGTCAACGCTGGCCGTATTGGGGGTCATTTGACGTGAACACTCAGTCAAGCAAAAACCCACTTCTGATCGTAAATCCGGCCAGAGCCATGAATGAGGGCGATACCTACGTGGTTGACTTGCGTGATCTCAAGGACTCCAGTGGGAAGACAATTGCGCCACAAATGGTCTTCAAGAGGTTTCTGTCTGGCCAGGTATCGGGGGCTCGTGACAAGGCCCGCCTCTCGCGGGTGAGATCAGACCTTGCAGCCTTGGCCTCGGCCGGGGTGTCTAAATCGGGCACCTATCTCGTTTGGGATTTTACTATTGGCAGCCGAAAGTCAATTACAGGACGCTTGTTGTCCATGCGCGACCAGGCCTTCCAAGATCTCAAAGGCCGTGTTCCCGATTACTCTGTTTCAAAGGTAACAAACTATAGTTACAGTCAAAATCAGTACTCGTCGCGGCTGGTAACTGGGACCTTTGACGTTCCCAGTTTCCTAGACGAGCCAGGTGGACCACCAGGGTCAAGCCTCAGTCTCAACGCGTCCGGGACGCCCAGGCAAATGCCCGGCAACATTGAGGTTGCCCCTTTTACCTGTCTAATTCCAAGATCGGCTGATGCGAGTCCCGACAACCCACAAAGTCCAGTACATCGGGCTTACCCGTCTCTTTATGGGCACGGACTTTTTGGAAGTGCTCAAGGAGAGGTCCCGGACCTGAAAAACACGGGCAACTCTAACAACATTGTGTTTTGTGGGACGGACTGGTTAGGGATGTCGATCAACGACATTCCAACCACGGTCCCGATTCTCAAGAATGTATCCCTATTTCCGTCCATGCCAGACCGCCTAGATCAGGCCATGGTCGATTTTATGTATCTAGGTACTTTGATGGACAGTCCTAAAGGATTTGCCGCTAATTCGGCCTTTGAAGCGTCCAATAGTTCCCATAGTCCACTTCTACTCACCGGGCACGATGTATTTTATTACGGCAACAGTCTAGGCGGGATTTTAGGAGGAACTTTGACAGCGGTGTCCAACGGGATATACCGCTCTGTGCTAGGTGTTCCTGGAATCGACTTTTCAGTAATGATCCAAAGAAGCGTGGACTTTGCTCCTTTCTTTTCGGTCATAAAGTCTTCTTACCCAGACCCTACAACCAGACAGGTCCTCTTCGACATGATCCAGATACTCTGGGACAGGGCCGATCCCGACGGGTACGCACAGTATATGACTAATAACCCCTTGCCAAACACCCACTCACATGAGGTGCTCATAGAGTTCGCCTTTGGCGACCATCAGGTTCCAAACGTGGGAACTGAGATGGAAATTCGGACGGTGGGTGCCGAGCTTCACGCCCCGGCCCTAGAGCCGGGTAGGTCACCGGAGCCCGCCCCGTTTTGGGGGATTCCCAAGATCAGGTCCTATCCTTATAAGGGATCTGCGGCATTTATTTGGGACAACGGAGTCCCGGCCCCTCCCGAGGACAACCAACCCAATAACGCCGGGATTGACCCGCACAATGAGACCCCTAGACGCCTACCTGAGGCCCAAAGTCTCCTGGGAGATTTCCTGATTCACGGGCTGGTTGAGAACGTGTGCGGACCACATCCGTGTCTATCCCCACCGATGCCCAAGACTCAGCTCTAGAAAGTATTTCAAGGAGAATGGACTTATAAGAGACCGTGTGATACTTGGCTATTGAGTAGTCACTGGTTAATGCAAAGGCTAGGATGATACTTGCTCATTGGGGCGCTTAGCTCAGTTGGTTAGAGCGCAGCCTTCACACGGCTGAGGTCGGAGGTTCGAGTCCTCTAGCGCCCACTACGACCAGTAACACCAGTGTCGGGTGCAACGCTCACTCAAAGACGTGGGTGGGCTTGCCCGCTTGTGAGTGGCGCTTGCAATTGACTGTTGCTGTAACTGCGAATAGATACTTGATCCGCCTATTGACAACTTGGGACTCTCGGTGAAGTGCCAGAGCAACGGAGTTGCCGACATCATGACAGAGCTTGGACGGGCTAAAGAGCCTAACCGAATTCTTATTATCTCCTAATTCTTCTCTAACATTATGAGTCGAGGCTCTTGCTATGGCTTTTACTCCGACCCAGACTTCTCAAGTGGCGCTTCTACTTCGACGGGCAGGTTTCGGACCGACTGGACTTCAAATCGACCAGGCCGCCTCAGAGGGATTTAGTGCGAGTGTCGACAACCTTTTGAACTACTCGTCAGGAGATCCGGCTGATCTAGTACAGCCTCCCCAGGGAATGACCTGGTTTCCTCCGGGGCTTATTGATGGAAAGGGTTCAAAGTCGCCTAGTACAGTTGCTAGCAAAAGGGAGTTTGTCAAGAGTCAGATGACAAGTGCGTCTGACCTTGTCTTGTGGTGGTTGGAGCGTATGAGGACAACCACAAATCCACTACGGGAAAAGCTGACTCTAAATCTCCACAACAACTTTGCTACGGCGATATCCAAGGTTCAACTGCCCCTCTTGATGTACAACCAAAACCAAACCATTAGATCGATGTCGAATGGTTCATTTGAGGAACTCACCCAAGCTCTCGGAAAAGATCCAGCCATGATGATCTGGCTTGACACCGAAACCGACAAAGCCAATCACCCCAATGAGAACTTTGCCAGAGAACTCATGGAGCGCTTCACCATGGGGGTCGGCAACTATACTCAGCAAGATGTCGAAGAGGCGGCCAGGGCTTTTACGGGCTGGACCCTAAACCCACAAGATGGGTCGTATATGTTTGAACCTACTCAGTTTGATCCGACCTCAAAGACTTACCTCGGTCAAACCGGGAACTTTACAGGAGAAGACATCATCCACCTGGCAACAAACTCTCAGGCGTCTCACAACTGGGTGACATCGAGGCTGTGGAGCATGTTCGCCTACCCGATCTCTACAAGCGATCCAATCGTGACGAATGATCTTGCACCGGCCTATTCAAGTAATCTGAACATTTCAGATCTCATTCATACTATATTCACTCACCCTAACTTCGTATCGCAGAACTCCTTACAGGGGTTAGTAAAACAGCCGGTCGAGTGGCTTGTTGGAATGTATCAGGCTCTGAATTTGAAATTCTTGAATCCACCGAATCTAGTAACCCTTGGTTCGGCTATCGCGACAGAATCAAACAAGGCTTCAAGACTGGCGACAGCCACAGTCCACGATCTGGGTCAGGTTCCCTTTGACCCACCCAACGTTGGCGGGTGGCCCCAGAATCAGTACTGGCTGTCAACTGCATCTTCGCTTTTCCGGTGGAAGTATGGGTCAATAGCGGTCAAGTTGGGAGACAACTCAATGGTAGAGGGGACCTCGCCACAAGGTCGGCCAGATGCGGCAGCACAACTGCTGGGTATAGACGGTGGCTGGAGCAAGAGTTCCTTGGAGGCCCTCAATGCTGTGTCTTCAGACCCGGCCCAGGTTACCAGTCTTGCGTTGATCTCGCCCGAGTACGTGAGTAACTAGGAGGTTATATGACGAACAACGATATCTTCCCTCACGCCAAATCTGACGAGTTGGTGAGAAACACCGTGCAGACCAGTATTTCCCGAAGAAAGTTTATTGCGGGTTCGGTTGGGGGACTGGCCTTAGCGGGAGGTCTTGGAGGTCTGGCCCTAGAGAAAACCAAACTGCTCTCCGGGGCAACTGACCCAGCCACCAGTCAGGGTGGGGCAATAGACACGGAGGATGCCACCTTGGTCTTATGCACCCTATACGGTGGAAATGACGGCCTAAACACGTTGGTCCCATACTCAGACGCAAGCTACCAATCAGCGAGGAGTAATATTGCGCTGTCGGCTAACCAAGTAATAGCCCTAGACGGGACCTACGGGCTTCATCCCAAGCTAACGGGCTTCAAGAGTCTCTGGGATGCGGGAAAACTCGCAATCATTCGCGGTGTAGGTTATCCAGATCCAAATTTGAGTCATTTTCGGTCTATGGACATCTGGCAGAGTGCAGTACCCACCAGTGATGTCTCGACCGGCTGGGTGGGTCGGTGGATGGATGCCACCGGGTCCGATCCACTAAAGGCAGTGGCAGTGGGGGAGTTACTCCCAATGGCCCTGGTAGGAGAGCGGTCACTAGGTGCAGCTATTGCGAGTTCTCAGATGGTCCTCCCAGGCGACCCCGAATTAGTCCGAATCTTTAGCGAACTCAACTCGCCACGCTCTCTCACGTCTCCAATAATGGCAGCCATTGCACAGTCCGGGGCTGATCTGCTCAGGGTTCAGGCCACGGTGAACTCGGCCCTGAACAAGTCGGACCCGTATTTGACTAGTTCACTGGGGACTGCCTCATCCACTTCGACTACGGGCTCGCCAAATTCGAGCTCGCCGCCAGCCAGGTCAGCTACTCCCGTGAGTGGACTTGCCGGTCAACTCGACATCGTCAACCAGTTGATAACAGCCGGGCTTCCGACCAAGGTATATAGCGTGTCCCAGCAGACCTATGACACTCACGCCGATGAAGTTGCCACACAGTCAACACTTCTCGGAGAACTCGATAGTGCGGTCACCAACTTTGTCAACCAGATGTCAGCCGATCCCAAGGGCCAGCACGCCGTTGTGTTTATTTACTCCGAGTTTGGTCGTCGAGTCCAGTCCAATGCAAGTGGTGGTACTGATCACGGGGCCGCCTCGGTCGCCTTTGCGTGCGGTCCAAAGGTCAAAGGGGGCTACTACGGCGAGTATCCTGATCTGTCAAAGCTTGATGAAAACGGGAACCTCACATACAACGTTGACTTTAGATCGATCTACTCGACTCTTCTTGAAAAAGTGATCGGGGAAGACCCCAAAGTCACCCTCGATGGTTCATTTCCCACCGTAAATTTTGTTTAGGGGGCTTAGGAAAATTTACCTTCTCTTTAGAGCTATTCGGTTTCAGCGAGTTGAGCTGAGCTCAAGATCTTTCCGTGGGTAATCCCCGAGTACACAAAGGACGGAGATGTCATGGGTGCTCCATTCCAGGGGGTCAACTCAGACGACGAGAAGTGTTGAACCCAGTTTCCTCCGGGGCCACCGCGGTCGGCTACTAGCTTCTCCTTTACCATGGAGTTGTACTGAAGGGCCGTAAATTCGGGGGTGTTGGCGTTGAGTATGACCTCTTGGCTATAGGACTTGGCATATCGAGCGAGTCCTGGCATCTTTGACATCTCAGGTGTGTAGCACTCGGCATGTATCCCATTTTCAGACTGAGTCCAGATACCTGAGTCGGTGTTTAGAACGACCGTGTGATTACCCGGGCTGTGACCCGGGGTGTGTAGGAGGGCGACCCCGTGACCGAGGTAGGTGTCTCCGTAGAGTTGGATGACGTTATCTGTTCGAAGATGACGAAAAGTGTTTGGTTGATACCACGGAACCTGCAAGGGGTGAAGAGCATTTATCTGCTCCCACTCTTGGTGCATGACCAAGAGCCTGGCGTTTGGCAGATACGGCTCCACGGGTTCACCAGGGGTTGACTTTCCTAGTTCTTCCAGGTCTGGTTGAGGCTCGGTGGTACCCAACCAGGGGCGTAGGTCCTGGGTATGGAGGTGGTCAAAGGTTATAAAGTCGACATCTTTGGGTTCCAGGTTCGCACGAGCTAAGTGTTCTTGGAGACTCCGGTGGGTTCGCACAATTCTGGACTGAACCTTCGCCGGAATTCTGGAGGCCATTTTTGAGAAATAGGGCGTTCTGGCAGCCAGTTCGAACTCGGTGGGCTCAACTAGGAGGGTGTGAACCCTCTTTGGGCCAGATCCGAGACCCGTGTCGTGCTCAAAGGAGAACTGAACTATCATCATCCGGTTCGTGATTCGCAGGAACGGAGACGGGGAGAGAGACGCCCTCCAGAGACCGAACTTTCTCGGGTAGGGCAGACCAATCAAATCGCAGGTGAGAACCCCGCTCACCGGCCCTTTACTTCGGAACCAACCCTGGAAGGCGGGTGCTTCTGATCTGATTATTTCCAGCTGACGTCCGGGAAGATGACTTAGCTGGGAAGACTCCTTGAAGTGCTCAATCCTGACAAAGTCCTCGGCAGATACATTTCCTAAACTAGCCATAATCTAGCTCCTCAGGCGCTATAAGGGATATTGAGTACCAGTCAACTAGTCTCGACAAAATGCTAGCACCTGGGACCTAGTTCAGATAGGCGATAGCGAACAAGCCTCGGCCTGAGACTTGGTAGGCTCTATATGAATTAATGCTGGCTTTTTTGGAGATCATTTGGTAACAATTACTGACATGGGGACACAAGATGTGGAAGAACGTGGTCGCTCCTATGGAGGTCTGTCCCCGAATGAGAGGCGTGCCCAAAGGCGCCGAAGGCTCCTTGACGCCGCCCTGGAGTTATTTGGGACGGTCGGCTATGGCGGGACCTCCATAGAACAGATCTGTACCGTCTCGAAAGTAACTACTCGGCACTTCTATGAAGAGTATCAAAGCCGCGAACAACTCCTAAAGGCCATCTTTGCCGAGGTCGTATTTCATGTCTCCAACAACGTCCTAGAAGCTCTGGCCAAGTGTCCGGATGATTTTGTTGAGAAGATCCGTGCCGGGGTAGGGGCATTTGTGAAAACCCTCCTTGAGGATCCAAGAATGGGCCGTATCTACTGTGTGGAGGTGGTAGGGGTAAGTCAAGAGATGGAGTTACACAGGAGATCGTTCCAACATCTCTTTGCCCAGGTTGTTCAACAACAGGCTGATTCAATACGCAGGTCGCCCCAGATCCAGTATCTAGAAGGGCTCAACTTTACCTATGCCACGTTGGCTCTGGTAGGAGGAAGTAACGAACTTATCACTGAAAAACTAATAGGAGATTGCCCACTTACTGTTGAGGACATTATTGACGAGATTAGCTGGTTGTACATTGCCGTTGGGTCTATCCTTTTGGGTTTTGACCGCTCTGTTATTGATGACCCCAAATACCTTCCCAGATCTCGACAGATCTAGGTTTTCTTTTCACAATGACTTCCGAACGGCACGCAAGTTACTATCGGGATTTTGACAATCTCTATGTGGGCGGACGCTTTATTGAATCAACCACGAGTGAAATTGTGGAAGTCGACGACTCTTTTACAGAAGCAACATTTGCAACTATTCCACGGGGATCGCCAGACGACGTTCCATTAGCTGTACAAGCAGCTCGGGAGGCCTTTGATGGTTGGTCATCACTTGGAGTTGAGACTCGGGTTCGCTACCTGGTTGCTATTTGTGAGCAAATCCAAGAGCGCACCGAGGAACTTGCTGAGGTAATCTCAAGAGAGGTAGGCATGCCTATTGGACTGTCTAAGAAGATTCAGGTCGGCCTCGCGATTGCCGACATCGAGAACTCTATCAAGGCGATTCAACAAGAGAACCTGTGCGAGGTAGTTGGCAACTCGAAGGTTTTTAAAGAGCCGATAGGGGTTGTGGCAGCAATTACCCCCTGGAACTATCCGTTACATCAAATCATGGCCAAGATAGGACCAGCTCTTGCTTCCGGGTGCACGGTGGTGGTAAAGCCAGCAAGTGAGGCACCCCTGTCTGCGGCTATTTTGGCCGAAATCGTGCACTCTTGTCGCCTCCCAGGTGGGGTATTCAATCTGATCTTTGGTCCCGGGGCTGATGTTGGACGGGCCCTTGTTGGAGACCCTTGCGTTGACATGGTGTCTTTTACCGGATCTACTCGGGCCGGGCGAGACATCGGGACCGTGGCCAGCCAGGGTGTCAAGAGAGTGGTCTTGGAACTCGGAGGTAAGTCGGCCAACGTGTTTCTTCCCGACGGCGATATTGACAGATTTGTACCCGCAGCTCTCAATGGTGCCTTCCTCAACTCTGGCCAGACCTGTTCGGCCCTTACGAGGTTAGTTGTGCCCAAGGATCGAGCCGACGAGATTGAACTAAAACTTCGGCTAGAAGTTAGAAAATTCAGCCTCGGGAGTCCCTTTGAGAAGGGGGTCAGGGTTGGTCCGCTGGTATCAAGTCAACAGCAAGGCCGCGTTAGAAGTTATATAGACAGCGCACTAGAGGAGGGTGCGCGACTCGTGTGCGGCGGCACCGGTCAACCCCCCGACTTCCCCAAGGGGTACTTTATTGAGCCAACCATACTTGCGGACGTGACCCCCAAGATGAGAGTGGCCCAAGAGGAAGTATTTGGACCGGTGCTGAGTGTTTTGACCTATGAATCCGAAGAAGAAGCCCTAGAGATCGCCAACGATACCATCTATGGACTTGCCGGGGCAGTCTGGTCGGAGGACGCAGATCGAGCTACGAAGTTTGCCCTACGGATGCGGGCAGGCCAGGTCGATATCAATGGGGCAACCTACAATCCGCTCGCACCCTTTGGGGGCTACAAACAGTCAGGAAACGGGCGTGAACTGGGAAAATATGGATTGGCGGAGTACTTTGAGCTTAAGGCGCTACAAACTTAGATTTATGACTTATAGTTTTGAGAGTTCCCAGCTAGTGGGTAAGAGAACTAGTTTTGAATCTAACGAGTAGGAAGTTTCTGGCGAGAGGATTTGGTGAAAATACAGCGACTAACCCGAGTGGGTTTAGCACTTGTTACGATACTGTTAGGCTTGGTATTTATTAGTCCGAGTTCCTTTGGGGCCGTTCCGAGTGCAACTCTATCCTCTGCGGGTAGTTTCTCTATTCAGGTAACTCCCGATACCGGGTTGGCTACAACAGGGACTACCACCGTTACGGTGACTAGTTCCAATTGGCCGACCTCAAGTGGCAAGTATGAGGGACCGGTTGTGCTTGAATGTAACTCGTCGCCCAGCCAACCCACCTATCAACCCATTGCAGGCGATAACGTTCCAATTGGTTGTACCCAGATCAACGGACCGACGATCTCTCAGACCCCTCCCACCAATCCCAGCTTCACATTTACAGTCCAAACAGGGAACATGTATGCCGGTAACACTTCGACGGATTCCACTGGTGGAACTGCGGGCACAGATGCGGCCAGCTATCCGTGCCCGCCAACTCCAACCCAGCAGGCCCAAGGAGTTTACTGTGGCCTAGTTGTGACTCCCCTAAATGGACTGGCCCCCGGTGCATTAGCTGAACAGCCCCTTCTCTTTACAGGTGAGTCGGTACCTACAGTGACCCCTTCGCCAGCAACTGGGGCCGCGGGATCTACTGTTACTCTAACCGGGGCAAACTGGCCGATTGAGTCCGGCGCTACAAGTACGGTAACCAGTCAGGTGTGTGGAATTGGAGGTTCGAACTCATCTTGTGCGAGTGCAACAGGTACCGCACTGGCAATCAGTAATACGACCGGTGCTCTCACTGGCTCGATAACGGTTCCTTCAAGTATTTCGTCAGCTTGTACGACTTGTTTTATTGAAGTCGACGCAGTCGAGTCCATTAGCCAGCAAGGGGTTTCTGCCTCCGTTGACGTATCGGCGTTTGTGGCATTCGCGGTAACGGTAAGCTCAGGTGGCGGTTCAGGCGGCGGCTCTGGTGGTGGCTCTGGAGGGGGGACTAGCAACGGTCCTCCAACAGTAACCGAGGTAGCTCCAAACCAGGGCCCACCAGGTGGGGGCAATCAGGTAGTCGTGGTTGGAACTAACCTTACAGGAGCAACCGCGGTCAACTTCGGTTCAAACCCTGGAACTGCAGTAACCGTTATCTCATCCACTGAGGTCTCGGCCAACGTGCCTGCTGGAACGGGAACGGTTGACGTAACGGTCAAGACCCCCCTTGGTACTAGTGCGACTAGCTCCAGCGACAGCTACACCTATGTGGCTCCGACCCCGCCAGTACTAACAAGCTCCGGGACTCCATCAATCACCCTGACTCCTGACACGGGCCTCTCAGCCACGTCGACTACATCCGCCGAGCTAACCGGAACTGGATTTAATGCCACCGATGGAGACTACTTCCCCATTGAGTGTAACGACGATCCCTCTCAGCCCACCTTCGAACCCTTTGCGTCCTTCAACGTTTCTACGGCCGTGCCTGTGGGATGTAACCTGGGCAACCTGACGACCATGAGTGGTGGCGCCATTCCACAGACCACCATGAAGATCGTGACTGGAAATGTGGGAACTGGAAACTCCGGGACAGATTCAACAGGTGGCACGGCATCCACCGATGCCGCAAGCTATCCATGTCCCCCCACTGCCTCCCAGCAGACCCAAGGAGTCGTCTGTGCGGTGATCATCGTCGGTATCTCATCGTCTTTGGCCCCGCAAGACCTGGCTGCTCAGCCGATAAACTTTACAGGTCAAAGTGAACCGACTCTGACGCTGACACCACCGGCAGGACAAGCCGGTCAGTCAATCTCAATAACCGGGGCGAACTGGCCGATTACTCCAACGGGAAGTGCAGCATTTTCTGGAGCTATTGAAGTATGTTCTTCTCAGTCAAGTTGCGTGCCTTCCACCGGGGCCACCGCTACGGTCAATAATTCAACCGGGGACCTAAGCGGGACGTTCAATGTGCCCAGTGGCCTGCCGTCTCCATGTCCTCAGTGTTTCTTGGAGATAAATGGATCGGAACAGATCTCTGAATCTGGCCTCCAAGCTACGGTGTCGGCTCTTGACACGACTCCCTTTGGGGTGATCCCATCGGTTGCAAGTCCCAATGCTCCCTCGGTTACTGGAATTACTCCGAACTCCGGTGCAGCTGCCGGTGGAACCAAAGTAACAATAACCGGGACCAACTTTGGTACTAGTGCAACGGTAAACTTTGGGGCTTCGCCAGCCACAAACGTCACCGTACTCTCGACTACGTCCATTACGTGCACGTCTCCACCCGGTTCTGGGGTGGTTGACGTCACAGTCACCTCAGCCGGGGCCACAAGTTCGACCTCTAGTGCCGACCAATTTACCTATCAGGGTTCCTCTAGCCCAGTTCAGATCACGTCACTCTCACCTGACTTTGGAGCTTCCCAAGGCGGAACCGGAGTCCTAATCACGGGAAAGGGCTTTACTGGGGCTAGTGTGGTGGACTTTGGTGCCAACCCCGCATCTAGCTACTCAGTTATATCCGATAACCAGATAGTTGCTATAGCTCCAGCCCCGGCTACGGGGACAGTAGTTGTACAAGTCTCTGTAACTTCTCCAGCGGGATCAAGCCTTCCATCGTCGGCTAGTGAGTTCTTCTATGTCTCAGCTCCTATTATCGCGGCTGTAACTCCAGCGTCTGGAAGTGCGAGCGGTGGACAGATAATTACTTTGACCGGGTCAAACTTTACTGGAACTACTCTGGTCCAATTTGGTGGGGTAGAGGCAACAAATTTTACGGTCGTCTCGAACTCTCAGATTCAGGTCTACTCTCCGGCCGGAACCGCCGGTACCGCACAGGTCAGTGTTACCAACCCCGCCGGGACTAGCCCGTATTCGTCCAACACGACCTTTACCTACAACGGCATCCCAAACGCACCAAGCGTTAGTGGGGTTAGTCCAGATATTGGCCCACTTGGAGGCGGGACCGATGTAACAATAACCGGGACCAACTTTATTCCAGGGGCACTGGTCGCCTTTGGGACGGTCCAGGCAACCTCGGTAAACGTCGTGTCTAACTCGATTATTTCAGCCGTGGCTCCGGCCAATGCAGCAGGTGTAGCCAATATTGAAGTAACAACGTCGGGGGGAACCAGCCCACTAGCGCCTCCTGAGGATCAATATACCTATACATCTAACGCGGGTGGCGGTTACTGGTTAGCCGGTTCAGATGGGGGAGTATTTGCCCTAGGGAGTATGTCGTTTTACGGGTCGACTGGAGGGTTGACCCTACATGCTCCCATTATTGGAATCTCGGCCACTACAGACCAAAAGGGCTACTGGCTTGTCGCCTCAGATGGCGGCGTGTTTGCATTTGGCGACGCACAGTTTTTTGGTTCGACAGGAGGGAAGACACTAAATGCGGCAATTATTGGGATAGAACCAACAATTGACGACAAGGGGTACTGGATTGTTGGTGGCGATGGTGGAGTGTTCTCTTTCGGTGATGCCACCTATTACGGATCGGTCAATCAGCTCAATCCGCAACTCCCTCCAGGAGGTACTAATTCCGAGACCCTTGAAAATCCGGTCGTAACTTTTGCGAGTACCCCAGATGGAAAGGGCTACTGGATGGTCGAGTCAAACGGATCTGTTCTGTCTTTTGGCGATGCCCAGTACTTCGGGGGTCGAAACGGCAACTTTGCGTCACCTCCTATAATTGGTATGGCCCCTACCGCCGACGGGCTCGGCTATTGGCTCGTTGATGTTACTGGAACCGTGTTTGACTATGGGGACGCGAGCAACTACGGTTCAGTAACCCAGCAGTTGCAGTCACCCATTGCTGGGATCCTTGGCACGGCAGATGGTAACGGGTACTGGTTATACGAGAGAAACGGCGATGTAATTCCCTTTGGTGACGCCCCGGCTTACGGCGGATTACAGGGCATACAGCTAGTACGCCCGATAGTGGGCGCTAGCGTTTAGCGCTTTTGAGGGTGGTCCATGGCGGCAACGGACCGGACCAAGCCCCCGTCGCCTCCCACTTGGTAATCCTCTTCAACGTCAGACCAGCCGTGGTCACCTGGTAGCTGGCATCCGACCGTGCCATGGTGAACCCCCAAGCGCCTGGTGATCGCCCGGTCGCTCATTGCCTTGTGGACAACGCTTCGGGTCGGCGAAGCTTTGAAGGCGTGAGGATCTGGCGGCGTCCTCGAGGCCGGACTAGGCCCTCAGAGCCACGTTCGTTGTGCTTGCGCACGCAGCATCTGACGGTCGACGAAGAGGCCGAGACCCTCGGCGAGTGCCGAAAAGGCCCGACCGACACGTCCGCGGTTACTTACCGCCATCTGTCGTGTCTTCCTCCAAGGCGCGGTGAGCGAGCGCGGTGACCTGCCTGGCGAGTTCGACAGCCCGGGTGGCGTCGTTGGCGGTGGCCTCGTCGAGATCTTCGGGATAACGACCCTCGATCGCCCAGCGGGTGAGCTCTTCGAGGTCCACTTCCAATAGCAGGCGAACTCGATCTTCAGTGAGCATGCGGGCGAGGCGCAGCAGATTGTGGGACTTCGGGGGATCCATGTCCGACGCGACGAGCAACGCCTTGATCGCCTTCTCCGCTGCCTGCTGCGCCAGCCCGCAGGCCACTCTCGGCGCGACGTCGGCATACGCTGCACTGTGCTTGGCGGCGACCAGATCCTCGTCGGCCCAACGCAACCAGCGCTGGCCGGGCTCTCGGGTCGAGTCGACCTCAGCCATGGAGGGCGACCCCTTCACGAAGCGCCACCCGCACGACACCGGGCGCCCGTGAGCGCCCGTCCAGCTCGGCGGCATCGGTGACCACAAGGTCGACCGGGACCGGCAGATCGCGCAGCGACCGGAGCATGGCGACCGCAGCATCGTGGTGACGACCTTCGAGCTTCGCCAAGACCACGAGCAGGTCGATGTCCGACTCGCGCCCGTCGTCTCCCCGGGCGACCGAACCAAAGAGGACGACCCGCACAGGACCGAACCGCTCGACTAGCCGGCTGACCACGTCGGGCACCCACTCGGCTAGCGTCCGGCCGTCGTAGACGGCCTTGCCGCCTCGCACCTCATAGGCGACTGAACTCATCAGGCGAACTCCGGCTCGAACGATGCTGGCGACGCGGCCCGACGAGTGATCTCAGGCCACGAGGTGACGAGCGCATTAAACCCCAGTGCGTCGTCCGACCAACCATGTCTTTCACAGATCCCATAGCGGCGGTCGGTGGGAGAGCGGTCCGGGCAGTGCACACCCTCGCGATCCCAACTTTGGAGTGTGGACACTGATCGTCCGATCATCCGACCGAACACTCGCGAAAAGTACGTGTCCATGTTGATTAGCTTAGCGCATCTCTAACTAGAGAAACCGACTGATCTGGTCTCACTCTATTGTTCGCATAGTACTGGCGCACGACAGCGTTGAAAGCGGCACACGTGGCAGCCGATCCGCCCCGCTCGGTTGAGTTTGTAATATACGGGAGCGTAGAGTTTGCCAGACGCTCCTTGGAGGATAGGGCGCCCACAAATCCTACCGGCATGGCTATTACTGCGATCGGTGTAATTGGACCCTCCTCGCAAAGATCGAGGAGTCTGTCAAGAGCACTCGGGGCACACCCAATCACGGCAATAAACCCGCGCGGAAACCTCGATGCTGCCAACTCCAGTCCGTATTCGGTCAAGGTGTAATGCTCGGGTCTTTCAGGCCTGGACCTGGCCTCATCGAGACCGCAAAGGACATTGTCGTAGCCCAAACCGGCCTGGACCATCTTGACGTCACATATAACGGGCAGATTGTCCTTGAAGGCCTCTTCGCACTTTGAGAAGAACTCCGGAGAAATCGTAACAGACCTAGCAAGTTGCTCATCAGCAGTTGCATGAATTATCCGCTCTACAACTCCAATGCTTGTAAGATCTACGTCCGAGAGATCGAAGCGCTCCCTGAGTATTTTGTAGCTTTCGACCTCTATGGGGTGGGTTGATTCTCCACTGTGTAAGGACCCCGTCATAAGGCCAATTTTGTTATCGCATTGTTTAGTTGCTCGGATCTCAAGATCAATTGTCAACCCGTCTAATCAATTTCACGGCCCCGACCGGGCAAACTTCTAGGCAGTCAAGGCAAAACGTACACCCGTTACCAATAAACACAATACCATTTGAGCTCGATTTCAAACATGAGACAGGACAGGTTATCAGACAAGCCCCGCACCCCGTGCAGGCCTGGGATACCTCAATCGATTGGGTTTCATCAAAGTGTCGAGCGTAACCGGTGTTTGTCATAGATGTCACGGGTTATCCTGACCGCCCTGGTATCTAGAGGTGGTGCGAATCGAACGACCCCGTGGGGTGAAGACAAAATCTGAAAAAGTCCGGGTAGTCGAGTTCCCAACTATTAGGCACGTATTCATCGTCACGCATTCCACGTCAATTTCGGCCAGGGTTGTTACGAGAACGATCTGTCCATCTCTCATGGCGTTGGTAACAATCCCGATCGGGGTAGATGGTGCCCGGTAGCGCGAAATAATATCTAGGGCTTTAGGCAGTTGCCAGGTACGCGTCTCAGAGCGAGGATTATAGAGGGCTATTACCATGTCAGTACTGGCTACTGCCTCAATCCGGTTACAGATTGTGTCCCAGTCAGTAGTCAAGTCCGAGAGGCTGATAATAGCGTGATCGTGTCCTAGAGGGGCTCCAAGGAGACCAGACACGGCGTTGGCAGCAGTTACTCCAGGAACCAGTTCTACGTCAAAGTTTCGACGTTCAAATGCCAAATCTTGTTCAAGTAGCTCTAAGGCCATTGGGGCCATTGCAAACACTCCAGGGTCGCCTGAGCATACCAGACTTACCGAGTATCCGGCCTGGGCCAGCTCTAGGGCCAGCCTAGCGCGTTCATACTCGGCCCCAATTGGTAATCTGAAGGTTACCTGGCTCAGAGTAATAAGATCCTGGCACTGGTCAACGTAGGGGCCATATCCAACTATGACGTCGCTATTTTGGATAGTCGTAACACACTGGACCGTTCTAAAGGCTGACCTCCCAGGCCCGAGTCCAACCAGGTGCAAGACTCCCTGGGGCCTTGTCCGGCGAGCCACACAGAACGTGCAGTGGGGGCCCTTTTGCTTTTCTACTAATAGTCCTGAACCAACGCTTTGGTTGCTATCAATAGGCTCTTGGACCCTTCGCGCGGTGCCTGCCAGACACATTAGGGCAGCCGCCTCAGCTACGGATTTGGTACCCACATATCCCTCTACAACACTAGAGGGATTCGGGACTGTAACCATGTCGAGTTCGGCCCCTCTAAAGGACCTTATCGGAACCCCGAATCTGGTAACCGCCCGATGGTCTGCTCGTGAATCAATTGTGGCAACCTCGCAGATTGAAGACTTTGCCAGGCCGAGCTTCTCGAAGGTCTTGTCAACTAGATCGACTATCTCGTCTTCGGGACAGTCACTTGAGCAACCAACCCCCAAGATCAGAGATGGGGGATTTACCACGACGCTCTCGTCGATGTGGTGGTCGGTTACGTGAACTACGCATTCTCTAAATGAGTTAGCCAGTTCATGTTTTTCAACTTGGTGTTCAACCAGGGCTGGAGGTTCAACTTGAAAGTCCACGTCTAGAAGTACTCGTCTAGCTATTTCATGTGGACTCTCAGGGAACTCCCAGTCGATATGGTTATCAACACTTACAATAAGACCATCAATTATGGTCCGTTTGAGCCGGGCAAGGTTTCTTCCAGAGTGTACCCTGAGCAGATGAAAATCTTGGGAGGACTGTCCTGGATGACTATTGACCAGTTCACTCGCGGTCGTGGTAATTGGGGTTAGTTCAAGATAACCTGCGACCTCGTGTGCCAGAGCATTGCCAGATAACCGGTTCGCGTGACCTCCGAGTACGACCACGGCAAAGCGAGAGGCCTCGTCTACGCATACCACACAAGGGTCACTCTCTTTGTCTTGGAGCAACGGGCTGATGATTCTAACCGTGGCTCCTATGGAGGCAAAGACTACTAGCCCGTCTAAGTTGGCCCAGGATTTGGAGATGACCTCTTTGAGATTGCCGTGACTAGATTTCCAGGGAAGTCTTGCGGCTAGCTTGCGGCCTTGGTCTGTTAGCGTAAAGGTCTCAATACGATAAACGTTGTGATCTAATAGCCTGCCCACCTCTAGTACTCTCGATTCCAGGCTACGAAGACAGGATTATTCGGGACTAGACGAACTCCTCCGTCTGGAAGTCTCCGGGCCTGTGATGTGGATACCTCACACACGTGTCCCAGCCGGTCATATCCTGACAAGGCCCTATCTATGGCACTGAACGTGGCCACAATAGTGGGCATGTTGCTTGCGAACCGTGACAGGACCATGTCGAGTGCATCTATACCACCCCCACCGACAAAGACACTCTGGGGATCTTGGAGGGTGGAGATTGCCTCTGAGATCTCTTTGCACTCGACCGTCAGGTTCACCCCAAATGAATGGGCGTTTTCTTGAATGTTTTTACACTTGTCCGGGTCGCGCTCCACACAGGTAACCGTGAGCTGTGGGCACAAGAGGGCGGCTTCAATCCCAACACTCCCGCTCCCGGCCCCGAGATCCCACAGGTGTCCAGTGGGACTAAGCGACAGCTTGGATAGGACTACTGCCCGGACCTCGGGCTTGGTGATCTGGTTGGCAGTCTTGGAAAACTTATCCTCGGAGATCCCCCAGGCAAGCTGGCCCGGGGGAGGAGGCCACACAAGTGAGGGGCGTGAGTCACGAGAGCTGGTCGGAAGAAATATAACGAGGCACGGCTCAAGGCGCTCTTGGTGGGAACCCAGCCCCTTTAGGTCCATGTGGGTTATCTTCTGATCGGGGCCTCCAAGACGTTCAAAGAGGACTACGTGGCGGTTGAGATCTCCGAGTTGGTCAACTAGGACGTCAAAGCTTAGAGCCGGGTCCGATAGCAGGGCACACTTGGGGTAGCGGGCAATTATCGCGGCTAGGTAATGGTGGGGTCGCCCGTGGGCTGAGACCACCTGGGCATCGTCCCAGGCCAGACCCAGATGGGCAAAGGCACTGGAGATACTCGACGCACTAGGTCGAACAGTTAGAGACTCGGGTCCAAACTCACTGGAAAGACGCCTAGTTATCCCAAAAAATCCCGGGTCCCCAGATGCCAGAAATACAACCTTGCCGGGATCTTGTCTGATCTGGTCGATGGCCTCATCTATGGAGGACCCTGATGTTCCGATAATAAAAACCCGACACCGGTTATTTAGGAGTGACTCAACCTTATTGGCGTTTTGGCGGGACGCAACTACAAGGTCGGCCTCGGCTATGTCCCTAAGGCCCCCGGCCGGAAATTGGTCTCGGGGGTTTTCCGGGCACGCCATAGAGAGTCCGCAGACCGAGATTTGGAACCTTGACTTACGACTAGTACTCACGGGTCCCCAAGCTTACGTGACAGCCAACCCAAAACGAAGTCCGTGGGGTGGATTAGCTCTTTGCAATTACTCTTGTCCCTTCATAATCGACCAGAAACACGGAGATCTCGGCCTTGTAGGAGGCGTGAGCACTGCAAGACTCCCGGGCCATCTCACACAACCTGGTCAAGGGTTCAAGCTCACCTATTTCCAGGCACGTCTCAAAGAAGTGTCTGGCCGTGTTGGTGGAAGTAGCCGCCTCAACGACCCTGGGATCAGCACCTGACTCTCGGGCAACCCGAGCAAGTAGGTCGGTATCGACATTGGAGCGGTGGTAGTGGGTCATCATGATCCCCCCCGCGATCTTGGTGATCTTGCCAGCCATGGCATATAGATAAAGAGTTGAAACCTGTTCAGCTACCGCCTTGCGCAGGGCGATCCCGATAAAGTCACCGACCTCCACAAAGCAGACCTTGTCGAGATTGGGCCATGCGGCCATGGCACAGGTCTCGCTACGGTATCCAGTAGACAGGACTATTTGGGTTTCACCTTGGCGGGCAGCTACCTGGATCTGTTGAACCACTGAGGCTCTATAGGCGGCAGTTGAAAACGGCTTCACAATTCCGGTAGTTCCAAGGATCGAGATACCCCCCTCTATTCCTAGGCGGTCATTGGTTGTCTGGCGGGCCATCTCAAGTCCCCCAGGGACTGAAAGTTCAATGTAGAGACGATCCGTAGAGACCTCTCTCACCTCTCGGGCAATCATTTGGCGTGGAACCGGGTTTATAGCGGGTTTGCCAACCTCAAGACCCAGACCGGGCTTGGTTACGGTCCCGATCCCCTCGGCGACCCCTACATACAAGGCAGGGTCTAGCTCTATTGAAGCGTCCGGGAAGGGGCCCTCGTAGGGGCAAACTCGAGCCCGTATTCGTGCCCCGTGGGTGCAATCTGGGTCATCCCCGGCGTCTTTGACCACAACTGCGCTTGCTATAGGTCTGCCCTCAAAAAAAGACGCCTCAGAGCTAGCTGGATCTTGTTGTTGGGGCTCGACGGTAAAAGCCACGACCTGTCCCTTGGGAAGCGTTATGGTGACAGACTCGGGGACTTTCCCGGTTACAAGTCCAATTGTGGCCGCCTTGGCTGCGGCTGTGGCACAAGACCCGGTTGTCCAACCCGGACGCAGGGACTTACTTTGCTTGGCCACCTCCGGGGCCAGGTCGGGTTCGACTGTGCGCTTGAGGTTACCCGTCACGATGATCGCATAGTTGGGTCCAACTGGGCACGCTCGCGCTTTCGAGAGCTTTACCCTGTCCGGGAGATGTCATATAGGACCTAGAGTTCCCGAGTTCCGTCGCGGTCTCTAAAGAACCGAACCCCCGGTCGCCCTTGAGTGGAACCGGCTAGAGACCGTTTTCGGTAGCGGTGTGAGAACTCCGGGGAGTAAAGGTGGCTTCGGCCAAAAAGGCCAGCAATTGGCTCGACGACCCGACCAACAATAACCAGGGCGGTCAGTCGGGCGTCTAGGGCATCCATCGTCTCGGCCAACTCCCCGACCGTGGTTACCAAGTATCTCTCATCGGGCCAGCTGGCTCGGACTACGACAGCACACGGGGTCTTAGGGGTGTAGAGGCTCCCCGGCCCCAGGAGGGCCTGTTGTAGTTGCCTGGGCTGGGACCCCGACAGAAAGATGGCCATAGTGGCACCTAGACGGGCAAAGTTCTCGATGGTCTCGGTATCTGGCATGGACTCACTGGTTCTCTTAGCCAGGCGGGTTATAATAACGCTCTGAGAGAGTTTGGGGATAGTAAGCTCTAAACCCAACAGGGCACTAGAGGCCGATATGGAGCTAACTCCGGGGACCACCTCAAAGCCAACCTGGTTCTCTTGGCACCAGGCAATCTGTTCAAAGATGGCCCCATATAACGACGGGTCTCCCGAATGGAGCCTTACAATGGTCTTGTCTGGGTTTCCGGCATAGATATCCAAAACATCCTCTAAGGTCATGGCGGCCGAGTCATATATCTGGGCCCCCTCAGGGGCAAGCTCGACTACAGACCTTGAAACCAACGACGAGGCGTAGATGACGAGATCAGCTCGGCCTAGAATATCGGCGGCACGTAAGGTCAAGAGGTCACTAGCCCCGGGACCAGCTCCCACGAAGTATATCATAGGATTTTGGCCCTAGTTGGGTGGCTAATAATCATGGTTGAGAGGTAGTTATAGGGGCGTGGCTGGATGGGAAGGCTAGATTCAATAGACTCCTCTTCCAACCCGAGCAGTTCGCCCACCACAACTAAAGACCTTGGAGCTACCTCTTCAAGGACGTTGGTAATTTCTCCAAAGTGCTTGCCACCTTTATAGACCACCACACAGTCGTCAGCGCGTTCTAGGCAGTCACGGACGTTGTCGATCTGGTCGAGTGCAGTTACCAGGCTGAGACGCTCATTGCCGTCCACGAGAACCGTGTTCGTCTTGGCAGCGAGATACTGAAAGGCCATAATTCCCGGGACGGTCGTAATGTTTGAGTTCGGCCGGATCTCAAGGAGGTGGGTCGAGATGGACGAAAACGTAGAGTAGATGTTCGGGTCGCCCAGGGTAATAAAAGACACCTTGTGACCCAGATCTAGCCAGGTCGAAATCTTCTGGCATCCCTTTTGATATGCACCGGTTGGATCAGAGCCCATTGGGATAGCCAAGCGCTCGATAGAGATATCGGGCAAGAGGCCCCTTACCGTGGTCTCGGCCCTTCCGGGAGTATCGAGATCCGTACACGGGGCGACAACTATCTGGGAGGTTTCAAGGGCTTCAATTGCGGCGAGAGTTACCAGGTTGGCTACCCCGGGGCCCACCCCCACCCCGACCAACTCACCGGGGTCGTGATAAATCATATGTAGGATGCCTTCCTAGATGTACTGGTTATTTGACGTGGGTCAAGATACCCGGACAACAGCTTAGCAACCAAGTCGGTCGTCTAAGCCAAAGTACGTAATTGCACGCTTGCCAAGAGAATCTGACATTTGGCGATACTAACTTGTTGTCAGGAATCAGTCGAAGCTATCCCGACAATATTATCTGCGGGGAATATGTTGGATTGAACAGGACTAGCCTGGCCATACCCAAAGATCGCCCCCGAGCGCGTTGCTAGCCAGTACCCTGAACCGCCTCCGAAACCAGCCATACCTACAACTGGCGAGAACGTACTCCCGGCGGCTGACCCGTAAAATGAGGTAAGTCCGTTAGGCCCAAAACTAAACACGCCTCCGTCTGCGGCAGCTAGCCAGTACCCGGACGTTTCCGGATCGTAGGTCATAAAGACGATCGGGGCCGCCAGGTTTATATTCCCCGTAGATCCATAAAAGTTCGCGTCCCCGAAAGCAAAGATACCCCCATCGGAGGCAACCTCCCAGTAGCCCTGACCATCTGGGGTAGCCGCAATTCCGACAATAGGCTCATTGAGGGGCTTGGCTCCCATTGACCCATAAAAGGAAGCGTCCCCGAAAGCAAAGATACCCCCATCGGAGGCAACCTCCCAGTAGCCCTGGCCGTCTGGGGTAACCGCAATTCCGACAATTGGATGGGATAGAGGCTTTTGCGCCATGGATCCCAAGAACTGGGCCGTGCCATAAGAGTAGATTGATCCATCTGATCCAACCATCCAGTATCCTTCGGTACTTGAAAGGCTAGACGGGGTTACTTGGTTCAGTTGCGGGAAGAGCCACTCTCCAATCCATTCTCCTCCTGGAATGGCAAAGTGCACGCCATCGTCAGATCTTACTTCAACCCCGGAAATATACTGAGAGAATGAACCATTTGGATCTACAAGGGAATTCAAGTCGAGAACCGATACTTTAGATGGAAAGTCGGCGGCGACCTTATAGAGCAGGCTATTGTAGATATCAACCCGAGCCGGCTGGTCTTGATCGTATATCTGGCCAGGTGCTGGTCCTGGTTCACTAAAGTACGGTGAGGTTAGAAGTACTAAGTGGGCACCGCGTGAGGTTAGGATCTCGGCGGCCTTATTGAGTTGAGACTGGGTGTAAGCTTGAAAACTAGTCTGGGTAATGTTCGACATAGTCCCATTGAAGTTCCGATCGACTGCCTCCCACCTGCCAGCTAGGAGTACAACCACACTGGGATTTATCTGATCAATCTCGTCCTGCCAGATCTGTTCGAGTTGGAGGTTGGTTGGACTGGGCTGTCCGTTGCAGTTGCCATTCACGTTCTCAGAAGTCCCGTTCAAGATAATTGGCTGGCCCTCGTCGACCCCACACCCTAGGATTCCGTCGTTATAGACCTGATATCCATACCAATCGGCCACCTGGGCAAGTCCCACCCCCAAGGTGTTGGCCATGGAGTCTCCCACAAGCAATAAAGGCTTAAAGTTGGTCGAAGCAAGAGAGGGAGTGTGCGAACTTGTCCAGCTAGACCCACCGTTGGTGGTCTCCAAGATATCTCCCGAACCCCCAGCGACAAAGCAGATCAAGACAGTCGGGCAAGATATTCCTAAGTAAGTGTCGACAACAGGGAGCCTAGAAAAACTCCAGGTTGAACCCCCATTGGTTGTGGTAGCTAGTAGCTGATCGTTCCCAACGGCTTGACAGGTCGTAATACTGGCGCATGACACCGACCAGAGAGCCTGTTGGTAGAGGTTAGAAGAACCCGGGAGATCGACTTGAAATGTGGTCCCTGAATTGGTTGACGACACTATCGAACTACCACTTCCCACCCCAACGCAGACTTGAAGACTAGGACAGTCCATCCCGAAGTAACCCTCAACAAGAGGAACCGGCGATGACAGCCAGCTAGCACCTCCATTGTTTGTATAGGAAATGTTGTTAGAGTTGGACCCAGCCACACAAATCAAAGTTGATGGGCAAGACATAGAGAAGTACGAGTTTGTAGTATTTGAGGTCTCGGTAACCCAGCTAGCCCCTCCAGTTTGAGTGGTCAAGATAACTCCGTTGTCCCCGCCAACCCAGCATTGGGTTGTACTTGGGCAAGACACCGAAAAAAGCATCTGGCCAGTTCCCGATACCTGCGCAGTCCAGCTAGTTCCAAAGTCGCTTGTAGTAACTATGGTTCCAGATTCACCCACCGCGATACAGGTAAGATCATCTATACAGGTAACTCCAAATAGCAGCCCGGTGACCCCCGTAGTAAAGGAAGTCCACGACGACCCTCCATCTGTGGTTATAAATCCCGACCCGTCTGAACCAACCACCATACAGTGAGACACATCTGGACACGAGATTGTAGATAGAGCGTAGTTGCTAGTTGAGCTGGTTGGGGGAACAGACAGATGGTCAACTTTGGGTAGGGTTTTGGTTGCAAGTTGGTCAGCTCCTGCTGGCATTATTGCTAGCTCACTTCCGGCAATTGATAAGAGAATGCTTAGACTTATGAAAAGTCTAACAAGAGTACCCCTAAAAGCCACTTCAGATTATCCCGTGATCTTGTTCCTAGTAGCTTTGTAACTAAGGCAAGAGCGCACAAAGTTCTCGGCTAGATCAGGACGAGTCCCGAGGTGTATATGTAGATAGCTCGCAGCCAGATTGGGTGACCCGAAACCTGACGTAACAGTCTCGTTGCGCGAGGAAAGTGTTAGAAAGTCGCCTGGCTGGTCGGTCTGGGAGTAGTGAAACTCATGGCCCCTTACCCGGGTACCAGCCGTTCCAATGGGGCTAGATGTATTCAAGACCCCTTCACGGTATCCCAGGGTAAGTCGGTTAGTCATGGCAACGGTCGTGTCGATTATCCCGCACATTTCAACGGCCTCAAGAGACTTGGCTAGCCATGCCATACCACCACACTCAGCCCACACGGGAATACCACAGTTGTATAGGTGTTCTAGCGCGCGCCCCAATAACTTCTTTTCGCCAATTTCCTCCAAGTAGGTCTCGGGAAATCCACCTCCTACGACAATACCGTCAAGATCATCTGGGAAGGTCTCATCTCGGGTTGGATCAAAAGGTAGAATCTGAGCTCCAGCTCTCTCTAGTTGCTCCACGTTGTCAGTGTAGGCAAATGAAAACGCCCGCCCGGAGGCAACTGCAACTCTTGCATTACCCACACGACTTGCCCTGGGAGGCTCCCGACAGGTCAATGGTTGGGCCGCCTTGGCAAGGCTAACGAGTAGGTCTAGGTCTAAGTGCTCTTCTATTGCGCTAGATAGGACGTCTAGAGAGTGCTTTATGGCACCGGGGTCTTCAACTACCGGCACCAAACCGAGGTGGCGATCTCGCCACCTAAATCGGTCGTCTCTAAATAGAACTCCCAAAATCGGTACGCCAATGTCGGCCAGGGCCTCCTCCAAGAGCCTTCCATGGGACTCATTTGAGACCTTGTTGAGGACTATTCCAACAATTTTAGGTTTGGCTACCGCTTGGAGTCGAAAGAGGTCCAAGTTTTGATAGCCGGTCAAAGCAGTGAGGGTCGCCATTCGTTGCTGGTCGTAGCTTGGATTTGGGCCCTCGTTGGGCTCCACGAAGTAGTGGTGATCCCTAGGTACATGGTTCAAGAACCCCGAAACTACCGCACGGACACTCTGGCCAATGTTAGAGCAGTCGACCACGAGTACGACTGGTGACCCTGTCAGGTCGGCAACAGATGCACTTGACGCTGAAGGTCCATTGGTTGTCGACCCATCAAAGAGTCCCATGACGCCCTCTATAATAAGTAGTGACGATCCCGAATATGCTTGAGCGGCCAGCGCAGCTATAAAGTCAGACCCACTTATCCATTCGTCCAAATTCCTAGGGGGACTACCGGTTGCCAGGGCGTGATATGACGGATCTATAAAGTCTGGGCCTACTTTCGCACTAGAGACCAGCTCATGCCGTCTGGACAGGGCGGCCATGATTCCGGTTGCCACAGTGGTCTTACCCGAGCCAGAGTGGGTTCCAGCAATTACTAGTCTGGCACCGAGTCTCAGAACTCGATCCCCTTTTTGGCGGAAATCCCCTGGTCGTAGGCGTGCTTGACCTTTTTCATCTCGGTTACCGTGTCAGCTATTTCGATCAAGTCCGGATGGGCATCGCGCCCTGTAATGACCAGGTTGGTTGTTGGGCACCTTTGGGATATGGCCTGGCATACCTCTGAGACCTCAACCCAGCCATACTTGATTGCATAGGTCATCTCATCCAAGATCAACAGGTCAAACTCGCCCGAGGTCATCATCTCACAGGCCCGTTTCCAGGCCGACCTAGCCTTGGAGGCTGTTTCGTCAAGGTCACTAGACTCCCAGGTGAACCCGTCCCCTAGGGTTGCCCAGGAGATCCCCAGATGGTCGGCTAGCTTGCGCTCTCCGGTCTTCCACTTTCCGCCCTTGATAAACTGAATGACCCCGACGTTCCATCCCCGGGCCCAACCCCGGACCATTACCCCAAAGGCTGCTGATGACTTCCCCTTGCCAGCACCTGTATTTATCAGTACCAGTGATTTTTTCCGGTTTATTGAAGCTGACTTTTCGGGAGGCCGAGCCTGCCGGGTTGGTTTTGCGTTTTCCACTGAAACCTAGGTTAGTAGACCTGGGCCACCGTGGGCAGAAAACGGTAGGCTTCAAGGTTATGTTGTCCTTTATCCTAGGTGGTGCCAGGTCAGGCAAGTCTGAGCTGGGAGAACTCCAGGCTGCCAAGTTGGAGCAAGATCTAAGAGAAGCCGCCTCAATACGGCCGAACGCTGAGCACGTAAAGCCTCAAGTTACTTATGTTGCCACCGGAACGGTAACCGACGGTGAGATGGCTGTGAGAATTGACCAACACCGCCGCCGCCGCCCCGAGCGGTGGAAGACCCTAGAGGTCGAGGGACTTGATGAAATGGTCGGGGCCGTATTTCAAAGTGACGGGGTAATTTTGCTAGATTCACTCGGTACTTGGCTTGCCGGATTCGAGAAGTTTGAGGTTGACTTTTCGGACCTAGGACGGGCGCTGAGATTAAGAAGGGGCCACGCCGTGGTGATATCTGAAGAGGTCGGCCTAGGGGTTCATCCGTCCTATCAATCGGGTCGGGCCTTTCGAGATTGTCTCGGGGATCTAAATAGATATGTAGCCGGGCTGGCAGATCAGGTCTGGTTTGTCATGGCCGGTATTCCAGTCCTGATTGGAGGACTTCAAAAGAATTGACTGGGTCCGTGAAAGGTAACGTGGTGTTGGCAATAATTCCTCTTGAGAAGGTGGGCAGATAGTTGGAGTCCAAAACTGGCCTAGAGAGAGCCTTTAGCTTTCTGACCGTGTTGGGAGGCTCAAGTGCTCCTGCACCAAATGCAGTGACCTGGTTCCCGATCGTCGGGCTTATTATTGGTGTCGCAGTTGGAGTTGTCTGGCACTATGGCGCCTTGGTGTTCGGACCGGTTGTCGGTTCTCTAGTGGCCATTGGAGCAGACCTTCTCATTACTGGGATGATCCACATCGATGGCCTTGGAGACTTTGCAGACGGGATGTTCGCTCACTTTGTTACCGGTAGCGGCGATGAGTCGGATCAATCTGGCCAACCCGACCAGCAAACACAGGGAGAGGTGGCCTTTAGGCTAGAGGTTATGGGGGACCCCGGCCTGGGCGCCTTTGGGGTTACCACGGTCGTACTGGTCATCTTGGCGAGATTTGCAGCCCTGGTTACATTATCTGGCGGGCTGAGAAGTTCAGTTCTAATCTGCGGCGGGTTGTGGTGTGCGTCGCGCTCGATTATGGCCCTTGGACTTGGGACGATGGAGTATGCCAGGCCCGGGGGAGGACTGGCGAGTGCGTTCGGGGCCAGACATAGCTCCTCTAGAGTTATCATTCGCAATTTTCGCCACACGTTAGCTGGTCTTGTCGGGCTTTGCTTTGGGGTCGCAGTATTGGCGGTCTGGCACTGGAATCTTGGGCTCGTCGCCGGCGTGGTCGGATTCATTGCCGGGGCCCTAGTACTCACCATTGCCTCTAGGCGGATCGGTGGCTTTACCGGTGACGTCCTGGGTGCTGCAGGGTTGACCCTTGAGAGCGTCGGGCTTATCTTGCTCTGTGCGCATTGGGGTGCAATCTAAAGATTGGTCAATGTAAGAAAACCATCTCGGGCTAATTTGTCCAGATTGAGAACCCGTAAACTGGGGATCCAACTTGCACGGCGACTGGACGCGCGCTTTGGGGACCCGCCGTCCAGATATCACCCGGTCGCCTGGTATGGAAGGTTCCTGGAGGTGATTGAAGGTCGATTGTGGGCTGACGACAAGACCGCCGGGATCTACTATTGCATAGCAGGAGTTGGCCTTGTAGTAGCACTAGACCTGGTTGTTGTCGGGGTTATCAAGGCAACCGGTCGCAAGTCGTGGGTTATAACGAGAGTCCTGGAAGTCTGTCGGGCCTCGCTTTGGGGATACGTGGCGGTGGCTGGCAAGAGCCTCCTCGACCAGGCTGACAAGGTCGATAGCTGTCTGCGCCACAACGATCTAGAAGGGGCTCGCCAGGCGGTAGCTGGGCTTGTAGGACGGGACGTATCAGCCCTCGACGCGCACGGCGTGGCCCGGGCGACGGTTGAGTCGGTTGCTGAGAACACCGTAGATGGGGTCGTGGCACCGATATTCTGGGGTGCTGTTATGGGTCCTCTCGGTTTCTTGGTATATAGGGCTATCAACACGATGGACTCAATGGTTGGATATAAGAATCCCCGGTACAGAAATTTTGGGTGGGCAAGCGCCCGGCTTGATGATTTAGCCTCGTACATTCCAGCCAGAGTGACGTACTTGGTATTACTTGTTATAGGTGGTAACCCCGAGACGGTTAGAGAGATAGCTCGCAAACAGGCCCCTGGCCACCCGTCGCCAAATGCCGGACTGGCCGAAGGTGCCTTTGCAGGGGCTCTCGGGGTCACCTTAGGTGGTATGACGGTCTATGAACACGGTCTAGAGGACAGGCCACAACTAGGTTACGGGCGACCGGTTGAGCGCCAAGATATCTACCGGGCGGCAGTTCTTTCAAAGCTAGTTCAGGGGGTGTTCGCAACAAGCGCGACAGCTATTGTCAGCATAGTGGGTCTAAGAAAGTACATTCCCGGCACGCAGGTTCAAGAGGCCTTTAGAAGACTAGTCTGGCGGCTAAAGCCACCAGTCCCCTCAAGGTGTTTTGATGGATAAAATTAGGATCGTGAACGGCGCCTTAGCCCAGATGTTGAGTTCTCAAGAGGCCCATGGAGGACGAGGAGAAGCTTTTGGCCGGCTCCTAGGCGTAGGAGGCGACTCGTTATTGGACCTGTCGGCCAGTTTGAGTCCGTGTCCCGTCGACATCGAGACAGTCCTAGCAAAATACCTCGAAGGGGTCAGGAGATACCCAGATCCCAACCGTGCACGGTGCTGTCTTGCCGAGGCCATTGGCGTGGAAGTCGACAACCTCGTGCTGACCAACGGGGGATCAGAGGCAATTGCCTGTGTGGCATCCTATGTTGGTACGGCTCGTCTCCAAGAACCCGAGTTCTCCCTCTATGAGCGCCACTTGGACCGGGTGGACCCCGCCGCACCAACTATCCGGTCAAATCCAAACAACCCTACCGGAAAGCTCGCCGACAAAGATGACCAGGCCCTGGTCTGGGACGAGGCCTTCTATCAGCTAGCCACCGGAACCTGGACCCGGGGAGATATTGAGGATGGGTGTATTATCATCGGCTCTCTCACCAAGCTCCTGGGTTGTCCAGGCTTGCGAATTGGCTACGTGATTTCAAAAGACGACAAACTCATAGCCGAACTTAGCCATAGGCTTCCTGCCTGGAACGTGAACTCTCTGGTCTGTGACGGCCTTGAAGACCTCTTGGGTCTAGTTGACCTAGAACAGATAGCCAGTAAAGTAGGTCAACTTCGAGACTATATGACCGAGTTATTGGAGGGCTTTGGACTGAGCTATATCGGCTCTGATGCTAACTACCTCTGTGTCAGGGCTCCCAATTTCAACAGGGGCCTCATGAATAAGTTGTTTTCGATCTCCCCCTATGAACCCATTAGAGTCTGGAGTGACCAAGAAAATACGCTCTCTAGCCTAAATAGCAAAGGACGACTTTTCCGTAACGCACTTATTAGCCAGGGAGTAATTGTAAGAGACTGTGATAGTTTTGGAATGCCCGACTACGTCCGAGTGGCAGTTTGTGATCGAGGAGACCTTGCGTTGCTAGAGAAGGCCCTGGAAATACTCGGCGAGTATTGGTCGTGAAAGCATACTTGATTTGCGGGACAAATGGAGGGGTGGACCTTTGAAGCAGGCCCTGATGGTCGTGGGTACCTCTAGCAACTGTGGCAAGTCGACAGTAGTGGCTGGGCTGTGTAGATATTTGGCACGCAACGGATATAGGGTAGCCCCGTTCAAGGGCCAGAATATGTCACTCAACTCCTATGTGACCAGGTCAGGAGGAGAGATCTCAAGGGCACAGGCCTCCCAGGCCATGGCGGCCATGACCGAGCCACACACAGACATGAACCCGGTGCTCCTGAAGCCCTCTAACGATAGTGCAAGCCAGGTAATCGTAAAGGGGAGTCCACAAAGCGAGATGGGCGCCAGAGAGTTCCAGGCCCACAAGTCAAACCTGGTGAGCGTTGTCGATAGTGCCCTGGCCAGGTTGGGCGAGGACTTCGACTTTGTCGTACTTGAAGGTGCAGGAAGTCCCGCTGAGATAAACCTTATGGACAACGACCTGGTCAACCTGGGTCTGGCTGAAAGATTTGGGATCCCGGCCCTGATTGTTGGCGACATAGATCGCGGGGGCGTATTCGCACACCTCTTTGGGACCCATCAAATACTTCCAAGAGGTCGCCAGGAGCTAATTTTTGGATACATCTTGAATAAGTTCCGAGGAGACTCGACCCTATTGGACCCGGCTATTGATCAACTTGCCAACGCTACTGCCATGGGGTGCCTGGGAATTGTGCACCATGAGAACCTCTTGAATATTGACCAAGAGGACTCCATGACCCTAGATGGGTTAGTTTCCCGAAGCCAACCTGACAAGTTATCGTCGGTACTCGATGTGGCTGTAGTGGCCCTAGAGCATATCTCCAATTTTACCGACCTAGAACCACTTGTCTATGAGGAGAACGTGTCACTTCGCTTGGTGAGTAGTCCGCAACAGCTTGGAACCCCCGACCTCGTGGTCATACCTGGCACCAAGGCCACCGTATGTGATCTGGAGGTCCTCTATAAGCTAGAACTCGATCAGGCCATCTGGAATGCATATCGCAACGGGAGTGTTATCCTGGGGATTTGCGGGGGCTATCAGATGCTGGGTACAAAACTTGTAGACTATGTTGAATCGGGCCGGGGGGAGGTATTTGGAATGGGAATGCTCGACTGTGAGACCATTTTTGAATCTAGAAAGATTACTCGCCAAGTAGTGGCGCAAGCTGGCCCGTGGGCTCTTGGAGCTCCGACCCTAACAGGCTATGAGGTCCATCACGGGGTAACCAGGCCAGGGGAGGCCACGATGTGCTTTGCGAGTCTCGATGTTCCCACAGGTGGAGTTCATTGGGTTGACGAAATGGCTCACCAACAGCCCAGGGAAGGATCGGTAAGCCTAAATTTTTCGGTATTTGGTACTAGCATTCACGGACTCTTTGAGAACGACGACTTTCGAAGAGCATTCTTGTTTCACGTGGCCAACAAACGTGAGAAGCCATTTACTCCGAGCCAGTTTTGCTTTAGCCACCTCAGAGAGTCCTACTACGATAGACTTGCCGACATATTAGAGGCCTCTGTTGAGATCGAGGCCATTATTGAGATATCGGCTAAGTATCCACTAGGTAGATCGAGCATTCTCAAATGACGCTCTATGTATCTAATATTGACTCGGACTTTTTACTCCTGGCCACCTACCACGAGGAAGTTCAGGCTCGGATCGGCACCATTTATGCCCTTAGACCCGAGGACCTTTTAGATCGCCTCGCCGAGGCGGATTCATTAGACTCCTTGGTGACTCCCGATATTAGGTTGGTAATAATACGACTCTTGGGGGGACTTGGTGAGCACTCACACCTAATCACGACCCTAGCGAAGATATGTGAATCAAAAGGGGTTGGTCTCCTGACACTGTCGGGCGAACTAGTTGCGGACCCGCAGCTTCACTTCTTGAGTACTTTCGACCCTAGAGACGTCGACTTGGCCTTTTCGTATCTATGTCATGGCGGACCAGAAAACTTTTTGGGCTTCTTTGAATTTGTCTCCTCAAAGATTTCTGGAGACAGCTTTCCAGATAGTCAACTAAGTCCTCCGAAAGAGGTTCCCAGGTGTGGGGTATTCAAAGAGCCTGGCTTGGAAACCTCGGGACCGTGTGTGGCCGTGTTGTTCTATCGGGCCCTGTACTTAGCTGGCAATACCCTGGCGATCGAAAATTTGATCGAAACCATTGGTAATAAAGGGTACCCAGTTATTGCATTATATGCGTACTCACTGAGGGGCAGTGACGGCCAAGAGGTGAAGGCTTTGCTTTCAAACTACGAGGTTAGATGTATTGTTACGACCATGTGGGCGGCTGGTGGTACCGATTCTATAAATTCCGACCAGTGGCGGGCACCAATCTTTGAGGACCTCGGAGTCCCGGTTGTCCAGGCCATAGCCGCCACGGGATCCGAGGAGCACTGGGAAAACAGCTCCATTGGGCTATCGCCTATCGATGTTGCCATGTCGGTGGCCATCCCGGAGTTTGACGGGAGGATAATTTCTGTTCCGGCATCCTTCAAGGAGATAGTCGATGAGGGCCGGGCGATAGGCAGTCCGGTCCCTTCCTACCGGTCCCTTCCCGACCGCTTGGAACGGGTAGCCGGGTTGAGCTGTAACCTGGTACGCCTGGCGCAACTCCCAAATAGGGAGAAAAAGGTGGCAATTATTCTTTCCTCTTATCCGACGAAGAAAAGCCGGATTGGTAACGCCGTGGGTCTAGATAGCCCGGCCTCAACCATTGGGATCCTTACCGGGCTTGCCCAAAGAAGCTACCAGGTCGAGTCAATTCCCGATTCAGATACCCACCTAATGGAGCAACTCGTTTCCGCTGAAAGTACGGTTACCTATAGTGTAAAAGACTATCTGACTTGGTTTTACAGCCAAGATGAGACCGTGCAGCTGGAAGTCCAGAACGCCTGGGGTGATCCTCCTGGCGGTCTGGGCCTTAATGGACTCGGTGATAGTTTTTGTTTCGGGGGAATCAGGTTAGGGACTAACGTGTACGTGGGGATTCAACCTGCTCGTGGATACGGTGAAAATCCGGTTCAGATCTATCACTCACCTGACTTGCCACCAACGCACCACTATCTGGCCTTCTATCGATGGATTGAGGAGACTTTTGGGGCGAACTGCGTTGTACACGTGGGCAAGCACGGTAATCTCGAATGGTTGCCCGGTAAAGGGGTTGGGCTATCTAAGTCCTGTTTTCCCGATCTCGCCCTCGGGAACGTTCCGGTTTTTTACCCCTTTGTTGTAAATGACCCCGGCGAAGGTGCACAGGCTAAGCGGCGAAGTCACGCGACGATTATCGACCACTTAGTGCCGCCGATGACTCGGGCTGGAACCTATGGAGATGTCTCTCGCGTCGAGAATCTACTCGATGAGCACGCAAGAATTTCGAGCCTGGATCCAAAGAAGCTGCCCGCTATTCGTGAGCAACTCTGGGAAGCCTTGGTGGAGGCCAATCTAAATCAGGACCTTGGACTTGCTAGTGAAAAGGACCCGGGTGACTTTACCAATGACGACTTTGACGGGCTAATTGGAACAGTCGACGGGTACCTATGTGAGTTGAAAGATGCCCAAATAAGGGGGGGCTTGCACGTTCTAGGGGTGCCCCCTATTGGCGAGGGACTTGTTGACCTCATTGTCGAGATGACCAGGATAGACCAGGGTAGCATTCCCTCTCTCAGACGTGTCATGGGGGAAATCTATAACATCGATCCCAACTCGTGCGTTACGACTGAGATCGATCTGCTTCATTCACTTTGCGTGAGTCAAGTTGAGAAGCTGGCCGGTATGGACTATAGGTTTTCGGTCAGAAGAGACCATGAGGGTTACTCTAGGGACCTTGAGAAGATTGAAGGGTGGATATGCAATTTCTTGGTACCAGCCCTCAAGGAAACGACCAATGAGTTGTCCAATCTATTCAATGGGCTTGAGGGCAAGTACATACCACCCGGTCCAAGTGGGGCCCCAACCAGGGGTATGGCCCACGTCTTGCCCACCGGACGGAACTTTTACTCGATAGATCCGCGCTCGATACCATCTCGGTTGTCTTTTGAGGTCGGTCGCAAGTTGGCCCAGGCTAGTGTCGACAGGTTCTTAGAACAAGAGGGTCGTTATCCGATATCTGTCGGGATTATTGTGTGGGGGACCGCAACCATGCGGACGGCAGGTGATGACATTTCTCACGCCCTGGCCTTGTTGGGAGTCGAGCCCGTGTGGGACGCAGAGAGCCAGCGGGTTGAGGGACTTCGGGTGCTAGGCCTCGAAGAACTCGGGCGACCCAGGGTTGGAGTTGCTTTGCGAATCTCCGGTTTTTTCCGCGACGCGTTTCCAAACTTGATCGAGCTGTTCAACTCAGCTGTGGGGTTGGTTGAAGTACTAGACGAAGACGATCATGAAAACCCTATTGCCGCCGAGTTTCGAGTCGCCCCAGGTCTGGTCGATCCACGGGTATTTGGACCCAAACCTGGCTCATATGGAGTCGGGGTCTTAGCCGCAATTGAGGCCGGAAATTGGGAATCAGATAGTGATCTCGGCGAGATCTTTCTCAAGTGGACAGAGTACTCCTATAGCGAGTCCTTAGAAGGTGTTCATTCAGCAGTTCCAATTAGACGACGAATTGCTGGGATTGAGGTGGCGATTAAAAATCAAGACAATCGAGAGCACGACATCTTTGATTCAGACGACTACCTTCAAGAGCACGGGGGGCTCGTGGCTGCCGTGCGAACACTGGCCGGCAAAGCTCCCAGGGCCTACTTTGGCGACAGCTCACAACCTGAACGACCCAAGTTGAAGACCCTTGAAGAAGAGGCCGCAAAGGTAATCCGCTCCAGGGCACTAAATCCCCGCTGGATAGGGGCCATGATGAATCACGGATACAAAGGAGCCTTTGAAATGGCGGCCACGGTCGATTACGTATTCGGGTATGATGCAACTGCAAAGTTAGCCCGGGATTGGATGTACGAGGGGCTGACCCGGGCTTATGTTGGTAACGGGGACGTGCGAGAGTTTTTTCACCGTCACAACCCTCATGCTCTCGACTCCATTGCAAAACGTTTGTTGGAGGCTCACCAGCGAGGGATGTGGAACGCCTCAAGAGAGGCCCAGGATACACTTAGGAGAGCAATACTCGAATTTGAGGGCTGGAACGAAGAAGGACTATAGCAACATGACCAACCAAGACGTAAACAATACGGATAACCCGATCTATCCATTTAGTGCCGTGGTTGGGCTGGAAGATGCCAAGTTAGCACTTATCTTGAATGCAATTGACCCAAGCATCGGTGGTGTTCTACTACGAGGCGAACGAGGGTCGGCGAAGACTACCCTGGCAAGATCCTTTGCCCAACTACTAGGTGGGAAGGCCAAATTCTGCGAGATCCCCCTAGGGGCCACTGAAGATCGCGTAGTTGGAAGTCTCGATCTCAAGAGACTTCTCGATAGTGGTGAGTTGGAGTTCCGGAATGGAATTTTGGCAGAGGCAAATGGGGGAGTTGTATACGTGGACGAGGTAAATCTCCTCGCCCACCACCTAGTTGACGTACTTTTGGACGTGTCGGCGTCAGGGATAAATCGGGTCGAGCGAGACGGGGTCTCATTTGTCCATCCGGCCCGGTTTGTTCTGATCGGTTCGATGAACCCGGAAGAAGGGGATGTACGTCCGCAGTTGTTAGACCGATTCGGGATGTCGGTCACGGTATCTAGTGAGACAGACCTTGAAGTAAGACGGGAGATAGTAACTCGTCGTCTTAGTTTTGAGGCTAGCCCGAGAACTTTTGTAGGGTCTTGGAGCAAGGCTCAAGATGAGCTATCTCGTAAACTTGCAAATGTCTCACGAGCCAAATCGACTGACGGTCCGGTCAATGGCGATCTTGGACCTGAACTAGATCCACGAGTTATTCAGTTGGCATCAAAGATCTGCATTGATCTCGGAATTGACGGCATGCGTGGTGATCTCGTTATCTGTAAGGCCGCTCAGGCACTTAGCAGATGGGAGGGGCGTGACCGGATTATAGATGACGATGTTAGAAGAGTTGCCCCGTTGGTATTGGGACACAGGGTTCGAAAATCGCCCCTAGACACTCCAGAAAGTCTAGCCAGTAGACTCTCACAGGTTATTGGGAATGCAATGGATCGGTCCGGAGCTACTAAATCACAACAAAGTGCTGAACCAATTGGAGTTTCAAGAGACGGTATTGGCCACACTAGTGAATCTGGGCCAAGTTCGGTCGGGCCAAATGAGTCAATCCAAAGCCATCGTGAGCCAGACGGGGGGAGTCCAAAGAGTGATCCCACAAGTGGAGCCGGGCAAGATGTAACTGAGACCAGCGGAGAAAACGTAAGTGGAGTCAAAGGTCCTCCAGAGCGATCCAAGGACAAAAATACGCCAAAATCACCAGGGGAGGTTACTTTAGATAATCTTATTGGGTTTGTAAATCCAGGAGCTAAGAGGTTTCCAGGAGCACTTAGTCGGTCACAAGACAATTTACCAACAAGAGATCGAGTAAGCAATGGACAGGCCATCAAAGGAGGTCGCAACTGGGCCCCGACTTCAATTGGCCGCCAAATTGGAGCCAGGCAACCCGGAGTAGTCCCAGGGTCAATTGCACTATTGGATACCCTTTTTGCAATGAGCACAAGGCGGGCCAATCAATCTAAAGATAACGACCAATCTCCACCAACCCTCAAAATGGGAGGGGGGGCTGATATCAAGGTGATCGAGATACAAGACCTAAGAGAAAAGGTCTACGAGCAAACCGCGAAGCTGGCCATGATCTTTGTAGTTGACACATCCTATTCAATGGGAGCCCAGGAAAGAATAGATGCAGTCAAAGAGACTATTTCATTCTGGCTCCTGGGTGCTTACGCAAAGCGTATAGCGGTCGGACTGGTTACCTTCAACAACAACAGCGCAAGGGTCGTGCTTGAGCCTACTTCGTCTATTGAGATAGCCAAAAAGAGGCTCGACGATATAGAGATCTCGGGCAAGACTCCACTGGCAGAAGGGCTTCGAGTTGGAAGTGATCTGGCCATGAAGGCATTAGATCAGGGACTCTTTCCGGTGTGCCTGCTTTTTTCGGATGCCAGGGCTACCTCAAGTGCTGTGAATATGGGTGGAAATTTTGTAGACAACGCCTGCGCCGATCCATTTGCAGAGGCCTGCTCGCAGGCACGTAGTATTCGCAAATCTACCATTCCGTGGATAGTAGTAAGTCACGCTCAAGACGACGATCAACTTGGCCTAATTGAGGCAATCTCCCAGGAACTTGGAGCCCAGGTTGTCGAGCCCAGTCAGATCTATCCTGGAAGCTGGAGCTAGGAAAGAACTTTCATCTTTGACGGATCCCAGTAGGCCTTGAAGTCAGTTATCTTATGATGGGAATTTACCTTCCAGCCCTCAATGCACAGTGAAAATTTTTGAAAAATGCCTCACCCAAGGTTGACATAAAGGGGTATGCGGGCATACCGACTTCAAGAATCGCGAGAGCCAAGCGGTCTTCGCCTGCCGGGACTGCGGACCGACGGACAACGCCGATGTGAGTGCAGCCAGAAGCATCCTTGCCGCAGGGCTTGCGTTCACAGCGCGTGGAGGGACACCCGGCTACGGGCCCGATGAAACGCGCACTCCGGACACGGTTGCTGCGTGAGTGGTGCCGGGAGTGACGTCCTGTGATGGCTGAGGCCACCAGCTTCCTGCTGGCGGCTACCAGAGAACTCTTCTCAGCCATTCCCCTACAGGAGCTTGAAGGACCCGTCCAATCCCGTTCCCATCAAAACACCCCGAGGGGACTGACGCCCCGGGGCGTCGCCCCGAACCGCGACTCCCCTGACGGCTGAAGCCGCCAGTCCCCTCGGGGTAACTTGATGGAATCCCACGCCTTCAGGCGTGGGTAGTTCACCAGGCAGAGCGGACTCTGTTCGAATCCGGCTGAACTGCGGGAAGAGCTGGTCGCCTTGAAACCAGCTGAAAAATGACTAGAATATTGGTCATGACAGAGACTTTTTCGCTTGCCCACATCAAGGCTCATCTTTCTGAAGTCGTAGACCGGGTCGAGTACCAGCACGATCGCGTTGTCCTGACGCGCAATGGCAGACCGTCAGCGATCTTGATGAGCCCCGACGATCTCGAGGCTCTTGAGGACACGCTCGACTTGTTGTCAGATCCTCAGGCGATTAAAGAAATCAACCAGGCCCGAGGTGAGATTGCCGAAGGCCATATCCTGGATGCGGAGGCCCTGCGAGCCAAGTACCTCGCACATTGACGACCGAAGCGTGGAGGCTTTCCATCGCTGCTTCAGCCGAGCGATCGCTCGGCCGCTTGCCCCCGAAAATCGCCACAGCCACGGTCGAGTTCATGCTTGGACCATTGCTTGAAGCACCTCGCCGGGTAGGCCATCCTTTGTGGAGGGAGCTGACCGGAATGTGGTCCGCCCGCCGGGGCGCTTACCGGATCGTGTACGAACTGAACGAGGCTGAACTGGTGGTCAACGTCCTACGTATTGACCACCGCGCAGATGTCTACCGGCCAAGGTGAGGAAACTCCGGGACATCATCAGTTTGAATCGCTACATTAAATCCCGTCGGACAGGAGCTTCGCCCTTCGGAACCTATCAACCTTTTTGAGACACTCTTTGATGAGAATTAATGTGCCGAGGTAAGCACCTCCTCATAAGTTGCTGGGGTATGCAACTTAGGCTGTTGTGTAAGGGCTGATCTTGTAAATGTTGCTTTGGCCATTATCTCATTGCTGTCCAAGTGGGGATTTTTACCGTGTCGGGAAAGTAGATCGCAACCGGTCGTAATGCCTTTATCCATGTGGTTTGTCCTTACTGGTCGCGGGTTCGAAGACTATCTCGTGAGAAATTACACTTATCGGAGTTTGATTATTTATTGGGAGAAATTGCATCATTAACTGTTGACAACTTTGACTGTCATTGGGGTGAGTGGCCACTACAGAGTCACTGGGATTGCAACTTCTTATCAAGGTTACAAGGCCACCACGGGGGCTTCCGTCTGCGTTGAGGTAAAGATCAAAGTTTACGGATTGGTTTGATCCAACGGAATCGGAGATTACACCAGATCGGGATTCGTCTGTTACCCTTCCAATTTTAGTGCTTGTAAATACAGTTGTGTTACTGACTTGACTTAGCTGCGACAATCCAAGAGTACTTCGCCCATCATGATCATAAGCGGCGAGTGCAGTCAAAAACGTATCGATCAAGGTGGCCCAGCTACTTGATACGACCCCCGGAGACCAGCTCAGAGTATTCCATGACCAGGTTTCGATCTTTGAATTGGGTATATCGTACTTGTTTGGAATCCCAACAAATACGTCCTCAAAGTTCGACCAACTAGAGTTACTCGGTTGGTCAGTTGGGTCTCCAACATACGGGCCAGGTGCAATTGACATTACACCTCCAACTATTTGAGGAGGACTCGTTGCCGGGAACTCCTCTATCCACGTACTCCCATCCCACTCCCAAGTATCATCTAGAACGGTTGGATTATGAACCCCTCCAGTGGTGCCTCCAAATAGGGTGTCTTCCAAATGCTCTGGTGAAGTTTCTCCTGACTGAAGTCCGGAGGTTGTAGTGACGGGAGTGTACAAGTACGCAAATACCGCACCCTGTCTCGGCGATGGGCTTGTTTTTGGGAACAGTCTAATCCAGGTTTCCCCATTCCACTCCCAAGTATCGTTGAGCATTATTGGAGACGGCCCATCTCTTGAAAGTCCGCCGAATAAGATTGGGACCTGGTTGCTAAGAGTAGTAAAACTATTGGCAGATAGGTAGCTTGGGCCGATGGAAATACTCGCGTATGCCCTGGCCGGGGGACTTTGTGACGGGTGCTCTAGTGCCCAATTGCTTCCATTCCACGCCCACGTGTCATCTAACAAGGTTCCAGCTTTGTCGACACCTCCAAACAGTATTGTCTTGAAGCCCTTCGTTGACGCCGAGATAGTCATAGCTGCCCCCTGTCGTGCCGGGGGACTAAGCACCGGGTGTTTGTGTATCCAGTCGGATCCATTCCAGATCCAGGTATCAGATAGAAGATTTCCCCTAGAGCCGACTCCACCGAAGAGGACTAAGTCGTCACTTGAAGCCGTGCTTGAATTGGCTACAGTACCTAGATCTCCACTAGAGGGTGAAATTGGGGCTATGGCAAGTGATGCGTACTCCCTTGCCGGCGGGGTATGTTTGGGGTGCGCCTGCGTCCACGACGTACCATCCCAGATCCAGGTGTCGGAAAGTAAGTGTTGTGATGCACCCCGCCCCGAGAACAACACGAGGTCACGGTGGGCAGGATCGTAAGCCACAGCAC
>DAIDHF010000007.1 GCA_027452005.1 Acidimicrobiales bacterium | reverse complement strand
AGTTTCCGCCTACCGTGCAGCTCTCCCGATTGGTCAACTCGCTGAAAGGTGTGTCGTCTCGGATATTGCGCAAGAGACATCCGGCCCAGGTCAATAAGTACCTGTGGGGAACCACTTCTGGCCCCGTTCCTACTACGTCGGTACCGCCGGGGGTGCCCCGCTGAGTGTCATCCGGGAGTATGTCGAGAGCCAGCGTCGTCCGCCCTGGTAGGCGATTCACCTCCCGCCTGAAGGCGGGAGCACTCTCGCCAGGAAGCGATAGAACTCAACTCCACTTTTAGAATTGGCAGACTCAAGTTGGCAGGCCCCAATCCAACTTGACCCCGCACCCCATTCATCAGTGGTTGACTCATGTAGCCAGGCCAAAGCTCGTCCAAAGTTTTCCTCGTGGGCTCGTGTCCTAGAGTTGTGACTGATCCACTCGGTGACCAAAATATCCGAATCGAAGTAGAGAACTCTAGGCACGGCCGGACCATTTTCGACTCGGCCAATTGCCAGGAGCCCAGATCGCTCGTCTTCAATACCCGGTCCAGTCTTGGCTATAAATTCCTGAAAGTTAGTCTGTACTCGCCAGCAATTGTTTGAGAGGCGGTTCAGCCCGACAACTAGCCCAAGTTCCTCAATTTGATTTAGTTTAGCCTCCGGGGTTTGGGACCAGGCTGGCAAGTAGTCCACTACATGCCCTCTCAATTGTGTCAAGGGCAAGATCAAAGTCCGAGTCGTCGCCGTAGTATGGATCAGGGACCTCTAGCGATGATCCCGACCCAGTTGGGTCAAAGCTTCTCAGGAGCTTCACCTTGTCGTCATAACCCGGGGCCAACCGGATTAGATTATCGAGATTTGATCGGTCGGCGCACAGAATTAGGTCGAATCCTTCAAAATCGTGAATAGAGATTTGGCGTGCCCGATGGTCCGGGGCAGACCAGCCTCGGCGCTTTAGGGCCGACACAGCCCGGCGATCGGGCTTTTCACCGATGTGATAACCAGCAGTTCCACACGAGTCGACCTCTACCAGGTCGTCTAGGTTTAGCTGGCCAGCCATGTCTTGAGCTACGACTTGAGCCATAGGTGATCGACATATGTTTCCTAGACAGACCATTAGGAATTTCATGGAGTACCTAGATTATCTCAATAGCACCTAGAAGGGAGATCAGTTCGGATTGCTCTGAATCATCTAAGAGCGAGAGAGCCCGAGCGGTCATCTCGTGTGTTGCTTGCTCGGCCTGTTCCCACTTTGTGACCGGGAGATGTTTTGATTCTTCTTCAATTTCTGGCCCGTCCCATCCATATATTCCAAGCATGTACGGAGTCTTTATAGCCACGGCCTGGTGTGGACCGATTCCGTTGACCAATATGGCGGCCTGGTGATATGAACCCCGAAGTTCCCGCAACGCATTTAGCTGATGTATCGCCTGTCCCTTGGGAGAAGTGGGGACATCCAGGCTAAGCCAACCGGCAAACAGGGGCGACCCGGCCGGATTGACCTGTGTATTGACCTGACCCAGTAATTTAGCAAGACGTAGAAAATCCACGTCACCGCTCAGATGACTCTCGGCCCACAGGTGGGCGCACTTAGCAAACTCATTGCCAGCTGATCTGCGATCCATTACCTTGGCTGAGGCGTTCCAGGAGTTTACTATCATGGTCGGTTTGAAGAAGAAAAAACTGGCCGCAACCACCGATCCGGGAACCTCCCCAAGTGCCCCTCCTCGGCCGGCCACGTAAAAGTCGAAGCCGGAAAAACCCAGTTCGGTTCCCCGCTTGTAGGTGTTGGGGTCAATCATAAAGTTAGACGGGATCTCTCCTATTGCCTGGGCAGTTGCTTTGGCGGTGTCAAAGGCGTTCATAACCTAGAGTGTACCGTCGATAGTCCGGAGAGACCCTAGTTCTTTGACATTTTTGACAAAACGGCTGGGGGAACTTCCTCGTAATGGTCGGCCTGGCGACTAAAGGTACCCCTCCCCGCGGACTGGGATTTGAGTTCGAGGGCGTACCTGGTCATTTCGACGGCCGGCACTAGGGCAGTGATCTTTGAATACCCATCTTCGGCGACGCTAGTGTCGACGATTTTGGCCCTCTTAGAGTTCAGGTCGCCCAGGACGTCTCCTTGGAACTCGGTCGGTATAGATACTTCCAATCTTTCTATGGGCTCTAGGACAACCGGGATCGCTTTTTCGTAGGCCTCCCTGAAACCGAGAAGGCCAGCCATCTTAAAGCTCATCTCTGACGAATCTACCGGATGATGCTTTCCGTCAAAACAAGTTACGCTCACGTCTACTATCGGGTAACCGTACTTGCCTCCCGTGGTCATAGCTTCCAGCACGCCCTTTTCAACGGCTGGCAAGAACTGCTTTGGTATTGCTCCGCCCACAACTTCGTCTTTGAACTCGAAGTACTTACCCCGCTCCAAGGGTTCAATTCTAAGGCTACACACCCCGAATTGGCCATGGCCGCCGGACTGCTTTTTGTACCTGCCCTCGGCTTGAGCGTGAGTCGTGATGGTCTCCTTGAACGCAATAACCAGGTCTTGGGTAACAACCTGGACTCCGTATTTTCGAAGCAACTTCTCGCAGGTAATCACAAAGTGAAGCTCACCAGTGGTTGAAAGTAGAACCTGATGGCTCTGGTCGTCTCTTCGAACAGCCAGGTTCGGGTCTTCCTCTTGAAGCTTGCGCAAAGAAGTCATGAGTTTGTCGTCGTCACCTTGGGTCACTGGGGCGATCGCTTGAACGTGGTTGGAGCTTTGCGACGGGGAGATTGTCAGGCGAACCGGTGTTGACTTATCAACCAATGAGTCGCCAGTAATAACCCCAGACAGCTTCAAGGCAGCACAAAAGTCTCCCGGACCAACTTGTGAAATGGAGGTCTGCTTATTCCCAAACAGCGACACTATGTTGTGAAGCTTCTCCGTGGACTTGGTCCTGGGGTTGAACAGGACTTGATCGGTCTTTATTGTTCCAGTTAGTACCTTTAGATATGAGATGCTGCCCACAAAGGGATCAACTAGCGTTTTGAACACGATGGCCAAGGGCTCAGACGATGGTGAGGGAACTATCTCGACCTCGTGATCTCCCAGGGTAATTTTCTCAGGGATAACCTCAAGTGGTGATGGTCCAATCTCACATATTGCAGTAATGAGGTGATCTACCCCGATATCTTTTGACACGCTTCCCACTAGCACAGGGAAGACCGTGGCTGCCTTGACTCCAATTCCAAGAGCCTTTTCTAACTCTTGGTAGCTGGGGGTCTCACCCTCTAGGTACTGCTCCATTAGGGCATCGTCGGCCACAACTATTCCCTCGACCAGGTTGTCGTGAATGGAATGTTCCTTGTCTGCAATCTCTGCCGGGATCTCAGCGTGGGAACCTACCCCGTCGCTGTACTCAAAGGCCTCATCGGAGAGCAGATCGATTAGGCCAACAAAGTCACCCTGAGTTCCAATTGGGTACTGGATTGGTGCAATCCCGGCACCAAAGTTATTCCGCAATGATTCCAAGGTTTCTTCGAAGTCGGCCCTATCCTTGTCGAGCTTATTGACAAATAAGATCCTCGGTAGCGAGCGGTCTTGGCAGTACTTCCAGGCCAGTTGGGTTTGAGTCTCTACGCCTTCCTGGGCGTTGATCACAAATACCGCCATATCTGCAACCTGTAGAGCATTTTGGGTCTCAAAGAAAAAGTCGCTATATCCAGGGGTATCTAGAAGATTTATTGAATAACCGTCGTACTCAAAAGACAGGACTGAGGTGGATATAGATACGAGATGTTTCTGCTCTTCAGGCTCAAAGTCCGAGATCGTGTTACCGTCTTCAACTCGACCTTTTCGAGATATTACCTTTGCAAATAAGGCCAGCGACTCTGCCAGGGAGGTCTTGCCTGACCCACTGTGACCAACAAGGGCCACGTTTCTTATTCGGTCTGTGGAAATTGCCGACATCTGAGCCTCCTGACAGTTGATCTAAGGATCTCCTCAAAAATCGAGTATATTCCAATTCAATAGGATGAGTTATCTTGTTTGGCTGGTCAAGCTATCTGACCTCCTAAAAGAAGATGACCGTTTTCGCCCGTTCAGGTGGCCCCAGGCCAACCTGTTGCACCCAGGATTTGGGTTTCTGACGATAATTCTGCATTTTGTTAGCATTTTGCTGTATCCTTTTAGCGTGGCAGCTATTTTTGGTCAAGGCCGACTCAAGGGAGACCTTTAGGTGTTTGACGGACGGATGCGCGGGCGAGTCGACCGGGTCACCCAGCCGGTAGGTAGGTCCCTTGCCACACTGCCGCTAAGCCCGAATCAGCTAACCGTACTGGGGATGGTCTTTTCGGCAGGCACTTGCGTCTCTTTGGGTACAGGCCACCTGTCACTGTCGATACTCGGCTTAGCCCTGGCCGGGTTGTGCGACCTGCTCGACGGACCAATGGCTAAAGCTAAGGGTTGTTCGTCAGTTAGGGGGGCCTTGCTCGACTCGGTGGCCGATCGGGTATCGGACGCGCTTTTGCTAGGCGGTTTTGGGTGGTATCTGATCTCGTTCTCTTCTCCACATCTAGCCCTGCTCCCGGTGGCAACTTTAGGGGTCACCATGATTGTCTCCTATGAGCGTGCCAAGGCTGAGATCTACTCAATATCGGCTAAAGGTGGCCTTATGGAGCGAGCCGAGAGAATTATTGCTCTCGGGCTAGCCGTTATTTTTTCGGCGTTCATGATTGAAATACTCTGGGTGGTTTTGGTGCTTACAACATTCACCGCTATCTCACGTTTTATAAAGATCTGGAACGGGGCCAAGGAAAAGGACCTGCAACTAGCAAGCCTTGCGAGTGCTCTAGGTACCGAGGGACTTATCGATAGAGACCAATCGAACCAGGTTTTGACAGTAAATCGGATAAGTCAGCGCGAGTCTTCAATCTCGGCTTGGAGGCAGCGCCATGCCCAGGGAGGTCCAAGTAGGTGGAGGTCCCGACGGAGCGGAGATCTGACGCGCACGCGCAGTAGGCGGGTCAGAGCAAGGACTATGGAGGCCAGGCACACCAGGCGCGAGACGACCTATCTGCGAGGTCTAACATATGGTCGCGATCACAGGTCGACTAAAGTCTTCAAGGCTCCCCGGTCAGGTCAAGATCGATAGGATTTCTATCTAAGACCAAAGAAAAACTGGTCTATTATTCCTACCTGCTTTTCGGACTCTTGGCCAGAAATATTCCAGTGCCGATATCGGCAATACTTGGAAACTTCGGGGCACGGGTGGCATTTTGGGTAAGCCGCAAGAAGGGTCCGGTAGTTATAGAAAACCTCAAGAGGGTTCTCGACACCCAAGACGAATTTCTCCTTCGCTCAAGTGCTCAGGAGGTTTTCAAGAATTACGCACGATACTGGGTCGATACTTTCCGAGTACCCAAGTTGTCCGATGAGTACGTAAATAAATTGATGACGTCGGAAGGGCTCGAGTTAATTTTCCAGTCAAAAGAGCGAGGGAAGGGAACAATTCTAGCCCTTCCACATGTAGGGGGGTGGGAGTTTGGCGGCCGCTGGTTGGCAACGAAGGGAATTGCCTTGACCGTGGTAGCAGAACGGCTAGAACCCCCGGAGCTTTTTGACTGGTTTTGCGCTCTAAGGTCAAAGGTCGGTCTAACCGTGGTCCCGTTGGGTCCCAGTGCGGGGACCGACATCATCAAGGCCCTTAGGGCAAATAAGGTGGTGGCTTTGTTGTGCGATCGGGTCATAGGAGAAGGGGGAGTTCCCGTGGAGATGTTCTCGTCTCCCACCTTACTCCCGGCTGGTCCGGCCACCCTGGCAATCCGGACCGGGGCTACAATATTACCCACCGCGGTATATAGCTACCCAGACGGTCATCACCACGCCAGAATCCTGGAACCTATTGAATGTGATCGTCGTGGCACCATGCGTGATGATGTGTCACGTATAACCCAAGACCTGGCCGGAAAGCTAGAGGGCCTCATCCTTGACGAGCCCACCCAGTGGCACATGTTACAACCATTGTTCGTCTAAAGGTCTATATAGCCACGGTTCGGCGATATAAACTTTAGGGCCGCCAACAATAGGTCGTATAGACGGAAAGTAGGAAACGAGTTGGAGTTAGAATCTAGTTCAAATTTTCAGGACACCGCCGGGTCCGGGGGGTCCGAGAAAGAGACTTTCACGAGGAGATTTTTTCTCTCGCGTTCGATTCGGATTGGATCGGGTGCTGCCTTGATATCGTCGATGCCAGCACTCCTAGATGCCTGCTCGTCTTCAGGTCGAAAGACTTCGACCCAGTCCACGAGATTGTCAAGCTCCACTTCTGTAGGGATAGGTCTGGGTACGCCCAAGAGGGGGGGAACACTCAGGATGGGTACATTTTCTGAGGTAGATAGCTTCAGTCCAATTACCGGCCAGTGGGATACGACTGGCTACCTTTACGGAGAGACCGTATACGACCCACTGGTAGCCTTTGCTCCAGACGGCTCCCCGAAGCCCTATCTGGCTCAAACTATAACTCCAAGTCCTGATTACACAATGTGGACGATAACCCTGAGGCCGGGAGTCCTATTTCATGATGGAACCCCACTGGATTCACAGGCTCTCTATCAGAACCTGAGCTTGCAACTACAGTCTTTTTTGACCGGGCCAGCCCTGGCCAATATATCGTCTCTAAAGATTTCTGGCCCGCTCAGTGTGGACGTCTACATGAACGAGCCATGGGTGCCTTTTCCGTACTACCTAGCCGATCAACCCGGCTATATTGCGGCCCCATCAATGCTCAATAGCAAGGCAACAACCCCTACTCCAGTTGGAACGGGTCCATTTGTCTATGAACAGTGGGAGCCCAATGTGAAGTTTGTGGCCAAGGCCAATCAACATTACTGGAGAACTGGACTACCTTATCTAGGATCCATAGAATTTCGACCCTTTGATAGTCCTGCCTCAATGTCGGCTAGCTTGTTGTCTGGACAACTGGACGCGGCTACTTCAACAGATCAGTCAACCATTGCCTACTTCCAAAAGCAGGCCAGCTACGTAGTGGTTGACGATCTCGATCAAGGCATAGTTCTCCCAGACCAAAACTGCGTGATCTTGAATGTTACCAAGCCCCCGGTAGATGATATTCGGGTAAGACAGGCCCTAGCTTATTCCATCGACAAACAAAAGATAGTTGACAGTGCGTTTTCGGGAATGGGGGCCGTGTCTAATGGGCCATTCGTGGAAGGTTCTAAGTACTATAGCGATACCGGGTATCCCCAATATGACATCAACAAGGCCAGGTCTCTAGTGCACGAGTACACCTCTCAGGTGGGACCTATTGAGTTGTCCCTTGGAGTTCCGGCTGGCAACCAGACCTATACCCAGGTTGCTGAGCTTCTACAGTCAATCTGGCAACAGATCGGAATTACGTCGAAGATCTCTGAGGCCGAGTATACCGTGTACGTCGCAAATGCCGCCCTGGGAAACTACATGGTCAATGGTTGGCAACAATTTGGTTGTAACGATCCAGATGAAAATTACGTGTGGTGGTCGACAGATACAATAAAGCCCGACGGGCAGATCTCGCTAAACGTTGCCCGGAACTCTGATCCAGCAATACAAAAGGCCCTTACAACGGGGAGAACTTCACCCGATCAGGCCACCCGAATTCAGGCCTACCAGACCGTGGCTCAGAGGCTTGCCGTCGACCTTCCCTACCTGTGGATCAATCGGTCGGTTTCGGCCGTAATTGCGTCACCAAGGGTTGAAAACTTCAACGCCACGACATTCCCCGACGGGTCTCCTGGAGAAGGGGTGTCGGGGGGTACGTTTAGATTTTCGACAACCTGGCTGGCTTAGTCGAGTTTCCCGGGACGCCAAGTCCTAAAGGTTCGAGGCACTCGTGAACATCCTGGAAATCTGTCCTTACTCCTTAGACTCCATAGGTGGAGTTCAAGTCCAGGTGCTTGGACTAGCCAAGGCACTCACCAAACTTGGTCACCGGGTGGTAGTTGTTGGTCCTGGTGGCCAAAACTATAAAGCTGCTAGAACTTCGCAGGATGAGTCGGGCTACTTAGTTGTTCGCACCGGACCAGCTACCGAGGTCGAGGCCAACGGGTCAATTGCCCCTATAGCCGTGGGGGTTGGATCTACACTTTCCACTCTGTCAACCATGCGCCAAAATCGTTTTGACGTTGTCCACCTCCACGAGCCACTAGTGCCTGGTCCGTGTCTGACCGCGTTGCTTGCCAGCAAAGCACCGGTCGTGGGGACCTTCCATCTAAGTGGGCCGAGCGCGTCCTATAAGTACTTGGCCCCGGTGGTCAGAAAGATGGCCACCCGGTTGTCGGTTAGGTGTGCGGTATCGCCAATGGCCGAGAACACGGCACACAGTAGCCTGGGCGGAGATTACCGAGTGCTCTACAACGCGGTTGATAGCGAGAAATATAGGACTCACAAAACTTCCCGGGAAGACACTTGTGTAAGGATCGTCTTTGTGGGCAGGCACGAAAAAAGAAAAGGTCTTGGAGTGCTCATCGAGGCATACAGGCGTCTTATCTCAAATGTGTCAATTCCCTGTGAGTTGGTAGTGGTTGGAACCGGTCCGGATACAGCTGGTGCTCGGGCAGCCAGCTCGGATCTAAACTCTGTGGTCTGGGCGGGCCAGGTCGACGAAGAAGCCCTGATTGACATCATGGCCAGTTGTGATATCTTTTGTGCCCCGTCACTTTCAGGAGAATCTTTTGGTGTGGTCCTCGTTGAAGCCATGGCAAGTGGACTGGCAGTTGTGGCCTCAAACATTGAGGGCTACTCGCACGTAGCCGCAGGGGCCTGTGAGCTATTTGCTCCGGGCGACGTTGACGCTCTTGAGTCAAGTCTGACAAGGGTCGTACAAGATTCGGGTTTGCGTAAAGAGCTCTCAACCTTGGGGCGGGAAAGGGCCAAAGAGTTTGATATTGTCAAACTTGCCAGCCACTACCAGGAGATCTTCTCTACCCTGGCAACAAAAGGAATAGATTGACTGAGAACTTTACTGGAAACCCGTCAAAAACGCCTCAAGGGCACTTGTGGCTTCGGCTACCTGGGGCCTTCATTTCTCCAACTTTTGGAATGATGCCAACCGAGTCGGAAGCTTGTTTAGGGGACGAATACAAAGCAGTGCATCAACCTTGCTAGAATCGATCTGCCATGACAAGGACTTTTCAAAGACGGGCAAGTGAGCTTGAAATATCTAGCTTGAGGGACGAACACGAGTTTTACGCCTCCCAGGTAGCTCGAACTATTAGGACCCAAAAGGTCGTAGCGTTTATAGCCATTACTCTCGCGATTGGTATTATTGGCTCGGTTTTGGGGAGGGCATATTATGCGGTGCCTTTTGGGGTTGTTTTGGCCGGAATTGCGCTGTGGGTTGAGGACTGGCTTGCACTGCGAGCAGTTGAAAAGAACTTACCAACCGCAACGGTCGACCGGCAGGCAAGTGAGCGCCTTTCTAGCATGATCGACTGGTTATGCCCGGCGATTGGGGTTGAAGTTCCCGAGTACAAGATCATTCAATCAGATGCCTTTGAAGTAATCGTTTATGGGTCTAGGCCATCGAAACCAAGGTTGGCTGTAACTACCGGAGTTATCTCAGCTTTTGACGTGATGGAGTTCGAGGCCATGATCACGGTTGCCTTAGTCAAGATAAAGGAGAGGAGCTTTGTCTTGTCTACCCACGCAAACTGGGTTTGGCTTATCTCTCTGAGGGGACCCAAGTTCTTAGTCAGATTTGCCTGGAATCTAGCCAACAAGATTCCTCCTGAAGATATCGACCTGCGTTCGGCCAGAACCACGAGATATCCTCCAGCCCTGGCCAGTGCTTACGAAAAGATCCTCCTGAGTGGAGCTAATACCAATCAAGAGCCTTGGCTAAATAGGCTGGCCTTGGTCTGCGTGGATCCCGGTAAGTACCTGTCGGGAAAAGTGGATGGCGTAGATTGTTTTGGCCGTATCCAGATGCTCCAAGAACTATAACCTGAAGTCTTCCAAGGCCTCAGGTGGTACGAAACGATGCAAGGCGTAACGAAAAGCGCCATTCCAATTTCAACTCTAGGGGTCGATCGGCCAAGATTCTAGCGGTTGTAGTTCTCGCTGGTGCGGTCGGATTCGGCCTTTTAGCAGTCGGGCTCCAGATTGGACCCTCTCGGGCCACCCCGAGGCAGACCAAGCTGGATGAGACGACGACGACTTCCGGCCCTCTGATATATCCTTTGACCGGCGAACCGGTGACATACCCCGCTACAGCCCAAAGGCCGGCCATTGACATAAAGATTGACGACGACTATGCGGCTCGCCCTCAAAGTGGAATCAACCAGGCCGATGTCGTCTATGAAGAGGTAGTCGAAGGAGGAATCACCCGCTGGCTAGCGGTGTTTCAATCGCAAGATGCTTCGGTGGTCGGGCCCGTGAGGTCAGTGCGAGAGACAGACGCTCAGATTGTCGCTCCGATTGGTGGACTTTTTGCTTACTCGGGTGGAATACCACCTTTTATTGCAGACGTCATGAAAACCGGGGTTGTCGATGTGGGGGCCTCAACGGGTGAACCTGGTGCATACTACCGGGATAACTCCAGGCTAATCCCCGACAATCTGTACACGTCAACCATTACTCTTAGGAAGAACAACACTGCGCCAGCCAAGGCCCCGCCACAACTTTTCAAGTTCCTTACTTCCGGGTCGCCCTTTAGTGCCCCAGGTGAACTTGGAATTGCAAAGATCAACCTAGATTTGAGCGGGGTAACAACAGTTGAATGGGCATGGGACCCTATTGCTAAGGTGTGGGACCGTACGCAGGGGACCCCATCAGTCGACGCAGCGGGAGTTCCAATAACAGCAACGAACGTAATAGTTGAGATCGTCCCGTACTCTAATACTGGTTATATTGATCCAGCTGGAAATCCCGTTCCGGATGCCAACACGGTCGGGAACGGTCAGGCCTACGTATTAAGTGGGGGAGAGATAGTCAAGGCTACCTGGTCTAAGCCCAGCGAATTTTCTGTCACTAAATTTATCGACTCAAAGGGCCATCAGATCGCCCTCGAGCCTGGAAAAACCTGGGTCGAGCTACTTCCCCTAAGCCAACCCGAGCCCACCTGTCAGGCGGCTCAACTTCAGAGTCCAACTACAACCTACCAGCTATCAAGTACCTGTTAGTTCGCCAGGGATTGACCTCATAGACCTGCCCGATCCAACTGGAATTGGGGGAGCGGAATTAATCTCACCGTAGTTCTTATGACCTGAGCACCCTATGTGGTATTGTCCTCTTGGAATATTCGGTGTGGAGGATATGAATTTTGGGTAAGACTGTATCGGTCAGGCTTCTTTCTTCTTTTTGGCGCAAAGTAGCCCAACAGCGTGATCTTCAAGCTAGGGCGACATTTAGGTGGAGGTCTATATGGGCGGTCCTCCTGGCGGTCTCTCTAACTTCTACAATCACCCTTGCTGTCACTATTGGTTTAGCCTCGGCAACTGGACCTTGGTATGCATCACCTACTGGAAGTGGAGGATGTACTTCGAGCACCGACACCTGCTCAATCTCAACGGCTATCTCGGATGCAAATACTGCAGGTGGAGGCACGGTCATCTTGGAGTCCGGTACTTACTCCTTAGGGTCAACCCTTGCCGTGTCACCGACGGGCAGTATCACCATTCAAGCTGACACGGGTGCATCGCCAGTATTGAACGGAAATAGCACCGTGCAAGTCATGACCATCGCCTCGACGACGACTGCCACCGTAGAAGGGGTTACGATAGAGAACGGCGTCGCAATAAACGGTGGAGGAATTAGTAATTCGGGTCATCTAACCGTAATGAACTCAACCTTTACGGGCAACTCTGTTACTAACTCGGGTGGTGCCCTATTCAATAACGGCAGTGCTTCTTCTATGACCGTTGAAGATTCTACGATTGAAAATAATAATGCCGTTTGGGTCGGAGGCGGGTTCCAGAATTTTTATGGCAACATGAAAATTGAAAACTCGACAATTACGGCAAACGCTATTACAACAAATGCAACCGGTCACTTTGGCGCTGGAATCAATAACTACCAAGGTACTGTATATATTGAGTCTTCAACCCTAGCTAACAATACGACCGGCGCATCAACCAATGGCGGAAACGCCATCTTTGCGCAGGCATCTGGGACTGTATATATTGCCGGATCAATCATTACTGGTTCTGGCTCTAGTGATTGTGCGAGCAATGGTGGTACGATCTCTGACAAGGGCTATAACATTGCAAATGACTCAACCTGCGGACTTTCAGCTACAGGTAGCATAAGCAATTCCCCGTTTGTCAACCTTGGAACTCTGGCTAGCAACGGTGGACCAACACAAACGATTAAGCCACTGACCTCCAGTGCTGGGGTTGGGGCGATTCCCGATTCTACGTCTGCACCAAGTGGATTTCCCAATGCCCTGTGCCCTTCTACTGATCAAACCGGGACTTCATCGGGTACTTCGCCGTGCTCTATGGGTGCAGTATTTGTTGTTCCAATTTCAACCTACTATGTCGCGCCTACCTCGGGCGGAACCGACACCTGTGGCGACACTAGTGATCCATGCACCGTTCAGAATGCAATTGCAGTTGCTAAAGCTACGGGCGACACTGTAAATTTCGCAACCGGTACCTATAGTCTAACGGCAACCCTTGCAGTTTCCCTGGCAGGTTCACTGACACTTCAAGGCGAATCTGGAGCAACTCCCGTTATTAGTGGGGGCAATCTAGTCCAGGTAATCAGCATAGCTTCAGGGTCTAATGTGACCATAAATGGCCTGACGATCGAGAACGGATATTCGAGCGGTCCGGCTGCAGGAATTGGTAATGCCGGAACATTGAAAATTGAGAACTCCACCGTTACAAACAACAAGGACGTCGATGGCGTCTCATCGGCAAGTGCTGGGCTTTACAATACGGGAACTGCTACGGTGACAAACTCTACATTTTCTAGCAATAACGACAACAACTCTCAATGGGGAAGTGCAATTGACAGTTCTACTGGAGCAACTATCTCCATAAGCGGTTCGACCTTCTCATCCAATCTCGATAATGGCGGCTGTAACTGCGGAGCCGGTGGCGCATTATCAATCGCAGGATCAGCATCAATTACCTATTCCACATTTTACTCGAACCAGACAACCGGTGGCAATGGAGGTGCGATTGTCGACGGGGGTACCAGCGGAACTCTGACTCTTATCGGCGATACTTTTGTCGGCAACTCAAGCGCCAGCCTTGCCGGTGGATACGACGTCAATACATATCCTGGAATGACACTCGCCCCATCGGCAACGATTTTTGCCGATGCTGGTGCTTGCAAGGTTTATGGCACCCTTCACGACTACGGCTACAACGCTGCAAGGTCCGGGTCGGCTTGCGTCAATGGCGCCACTGGTGACATAACAGATACCGGATTGCCCGGTGATCTTGGTTCACTTGCCAATAATGGGGGACCTACTCTAAGTGTCAAGCCCAATACGGGTGCTCCTGAAATTGGTGCTATAGCAAATGCGACCTCTGGTCTGTGTCCGGAAATCGACCAAACTGGAGCGAAGTCCAATGATGAGAACTGCACGATAGGTTCTCTGTTTGTTGCGTCGACAACGGCTCCCCCTAGCTCCCTTAGTGCATCAGGTAGCGTTGGGAGTGTTTCGTTGTCCTGGTCTCCTCCGTCGACCAATGGGGCGTCAACTGTAACTGGCTACAACATCTATATGGGTCCGTCATCGGGAGGCGAGTCTTCAACACCAATAAATGCTTCGCCGGTTACCGGGACGAGCTATGTGGCTTTCGTCTCGAACTATTCATCACCGACGTATTTTAAAGTAAAAGCGGTGGATCCATCGGGTACTTCAGGATATTCAAATGAGGCATCCGCTACGGCGATTTCGCCACCGCCTCCGCCTCAGCCGACGTCGACTTCTCTAACTACCTCGGCTTCAACACTTGACACTGGTCAATCAGTAATCTTTGAGGCAACCGTATCGTCAGGATCGGGTACACCATCGGGAACTGTAAATTTCTATTCAAATGGATCACCCATTTCCGGTTGTATAAGCGATCCATTAGGATCTTCCGGTTTGGTGAGTTGTACCACCAGTTTTTCGGGAAGTGGAACTTATTCAATTACTGCGACCTATAACGGAACCGGGTTGTTTACGGCATCGTCGAGTTCTTCTGTCGACGTAACAGTGTCGTCTCCAACCGGTACTCCAACTACTACTACTACCTCCACAACTCTACCGCCGACGACTACAACGACCTCGACAACTCTACCGTCGACCACTACATCTACAACGCTACCCCCGACTACTACTACATCTACAACGCTACCCCCGACTACTACTACATCTACAACGCTACCCCCGAACTCAACCACAACAACCTTGCCACCGGTTACGTCTACAACTAACCCGCCCGTAAATGGCCCACCATTAGGTGGAGGTAACCCTGGGGGGACAGGAATCAGCCCCGGTGGTCCTACTGGTGGATCGACCCAAGGAAGTGGGGCCCCAAATTCAGGGCAATCTAGTGCTGGGGGAAGTACGGCAAATGGGCCAAGCCAATCGAGTACGGCGGTCAAAGGTGGAAGTTCAACAAAAACGCCAGGTGCTAGTTCGTCGACAAGACTAGGAAGTGGTTCAAACGTCTCTGGAAGCCATATACCAGTAAGACATCCCCGGTCAGGAAATATACGCACTATCAAGGCGCCTACTTTCCGTCCTACAAAGGCTTCTGAGCGTCAAGCACAGCTTGCAGTTCGTGATGAGGCTTTGGCTAAAAGAGCATTGGGATCTGCAAAATCGCTCAACCAGTCCGCAAAGAGCGCTGCAACCAAAGCTTCTTCAGAACGTAAGCTCGCCAGGAATGCTATGAAGTCAGCTCAGTCACACGAGTCTAGCGTGATGAAAGTTGCCGGTAAGATTGCCAAAGACGGTACTCAAAAGGCCAGAATGTCTAGGCAAGTTGCTAGACTCAACGTAAAGCTTGAGGCCTATTTGAAGGTTCACCGACTCACTCCACGTAGCAAGCGTATTCCTGTGAAACTTGAAAAGGAACTAGGGCGTGTCCTCAACGCCGAGAAGGCCTTGAATAAAAAGATAGTCACTTACCGGGTTCAATACGAAAAAGCTAGAGCAACGGTCCTCAAAACAGTAGATCGTTCATTAGCACAACAGATTAAATCGGTGAAGTCGGCAATCTCTGCCACAAAATATGTAAAAGCTGCAGCAAAAGAAGAAATAGTCGCAGTTAAAGAGCAAAGGGCTGCGGATATGGCTTTAGCGAAATCTAAGCTTGCCAAATCGCCACCGGATGTTCGTTCGGCGATCAAATTGCGCCTACAGGCGACCAGTTCAAAAAGAGTATTAAATATTTTGAACAGTCAATCGAGCGCAACTTCGACCCAGTTAAGTGCTTTGAAAGCCAGTGAAAAATCATACAGTACTCAAAAGGCACTAAATGAAATAACGCTAAAAGTAAACCTTCTAGTCTCTCAGGCTAAAAACTCCTTGCACAATGCGCAAGTAGCCCAGAAAAAGGCCCAGATTGCTGCAAGCAAATTGCTCACGGATGCCACACATCTTGACAAGGTAGCTAGAGCAGACGCACTAACAGTGGACAAGCTAAAGCAGGCTCTCCAAACTCTCATTCCAAATTCCAAGAAGTATGCATTTTATGAAAGTAAACTCACACAGGTCGAGCAATCTGAGAAGAAGGCGATCTCCAGTGCAAACCGTGCTAAGAGCGTTGCTGGCACATTAGTCAAGAAGGCACAGTCTGCCACCAACAAGGCAAAACTAGCAGTGGCCTTGCGCGAGAAAAATGCTCAGGTGTTAATCTCGAAGACAAAGCTAGCAGCCAACAATTCAGCTGCGGCAGCAAGCCAATATGAGGCTCTGGCGGCTAAAGATACTCTACTTGCCCAGAGTGCCAACCAACGGGTTTCGGTTAGCAAGGCTTCTGGTTCTAGCCTTGCGAACGCAAATCATCAGGCATCCAAATATCTATCATTGACGAAGAACTCTAAGGTGTCACCTGGGAAGTCTTCACCTAACTCGAAGTCTAGAGTCCAGTCCAAGTCCGTTACCGTCAAGACAAAAAGCTCTTCAAAGTCAAGCGCACAGCCTACGCTTTCCAAGGCTCAAACCTTAGCAACTCAAGGGCTCAAAGTAACGATGAATGCTTTGGCTTCTGGTACGGGAAGTTCATCTTCTAAGATAGTTAGGATTCCCGGGGAGAAATCAGCCTCGATTGCTCTCCAGTTTAATTTTTCCATAGGGAGCGTTTTTAGTGGGAGTCATTTTGCCGTATCGGGCAATGGACTCAAGCCAGGTTCTATGGCCAAGGTCGTCTTGCACTCGAACCCAACTGTTATGGCAGAAATTCCAGTAGATTCGAGTGGAGGCTTTGCACAATCAGTCTCGGTGCCAGGAGGCGTGGTGGATGGATCCCATCACATCTTGGTAGACGGGCAAGGCCCGACTGGAACCTCGGTATCTGATCAGTGGCCTCTCACTGTAAGCCCTGATGGATCTGTGGCAAAAATGGTAGCTTCCCCAACCGTCCTCTTCCCACCGCAGCCCCAGGTAAGTCAACCCTTATCGGGAACCAAGGTAATAGGGGGTCAGGTCTATTCCACTTACATTCCGGCTTCGCATACCTCAACTGTAGTTTCCTCGTTGGTTGGGGCTTTTGCGATCATGGGACTTATGGGTGCCGGCGGCATTGGTGCTGGTTCTGGTGGATCGAGTGGAGGCGATGACGGCGAAGAACAAGACGGTAGTGGAGGATCTTCGTCGGGTAGTGATGGCAGTTCGGAAGGTCAAGGTTCCGGGCGAACAAGAGAACCAGGGGGGCAAGGTGGGGCTGAAGGTTACCGAGGGAAATTAGTAACGGCCGGGGTCTCCCAAAGTGGACATCATGGCCAGATTGGTCATGGCAACACAAGCGAATCCAGTCATGCCGGGGCCTCACTTGCGTCATTTGAGATTGAACATTCAAATGTGACCCACGAATCAAAGGGAAGGGGTGATCACTCTCGGTTCTGGAGTTGGATGGGGATTGCCATCTTTGATGAGTGGAGCAAGAAGATTCCCGAGAAGCTAAATCCTTGGTCTCCAATGATTGGAAAGTTATCAAATGATGGGGTATATGCCCGTGCAATGGCCGGGCCTGGTTCACTCTTGCTTCCACTTTTCGGGGTAGCACTAGGAGCTCTAGCCCTGGTATCGACCTCGGGCCAGCCAGTGCCACCTTCATTTGGCATCTTTACTGCCTTGGTCGTACTTTCGGCATTTGATGGTTTATCGGGGCTTCTAGGAGGTTTGGTCTTCGGGCTTGGCGTGTTGTGTTCTGGGGGAATCGATTCAGCAAGCGCCTTGAGGACCTTGCTTGGTCTATGCATAATTTTCTTTGCTGCCCCAGTAGTGATGTCTCAAGCCAGGCCAGCGCGAAGGCTCCCGGCCAAAGATGTAGGTGAGTGGACTGACAGGTTTGGCGATCTAATAATCGGTGGACTCGTAGCCGCATGGGGTATTGAAAAGATGATCGGAACCCTTCCGTCACTCGCCGGAGTATCTTTTGGGATCACTTCGAAGGAGTCGACTGTCGCGCTCGCGGTCTTGCTTGCCGTGATAGCCAGAATGTTATTGGAGACCGTGGCGGTTCACCACTATCCCCTGAGAATTAAATCGGTAATGCCAAGAGAGCTTCCAAAGCCGAGTGTACGCCAACAACATATCTCAAACTTGATCAGGGGAGGGTTGATTGGGTTTGTGGCGTACGCCTACTTGGGCAATGTGTGGGAGCTTTATCTTGGAACTGCAATCGGACTTGCCGTGGGGGTCATGTCTATTTACTCCAGTAAGCTGCCTAAAGTAAAGCCCCTGTCTCGCTATATTCCAAAGGGAATTGTAAAGACTCTCGTTCTGTTAGCGGTGGGTACTGCTCTCGGGGCTGTCTTGAAGTACTCGATCCACGGGGGATTTGAGATTATGGCAGTCGGCTTTGTTGTACTTTCGTTACCAAGTTATTTGGTTGATTTCGCCACCCTTTTGGCCCATAAGCGTCATAAGTGGAAGGTAACCTGGACATACCGTATTTCTGGTGCGGTGGCCGTGTGTGTTGCCGCCCTGTTGATTGTGGGTGCAATAAAGTTCTAAATTGACGAATGCTGGCGTATGACGATCGGGCGTGCCACGACCTGGATTTTAGTGCCATTTCTAGACGGCGCCCTCAATGAGCTAGGATTGATGGCGTGAGCGCTACTATTGACTTGGATGACAACCGAGATATTGAGGCTAAGACCGGATCTTTTGACGTAAAAAAGGGACTAGCCGAGATGTTGGTTGGAGGGGTAATCATGGACGTAGTGGACGCTAAACAGGCGAAAATTGCCGAGGACGCGGGAGCTGTGGCGGTCATGGCCCTAGAGCGCGTTCCAGCTGATATACGCCGAGATGGGGGGGTAGCCCGGATGAGTGACCCCCACCTGATCGAGGAGATTCAAGAGACGGTCACGATTCCGGTCATGGCCAAAGTTCGGATAGGGCACTTTGCCGAGGCACAGGTCCTAGAGGTCCTTCGGGTTGATTTTATTGACGAAAGTGAAGTGTTGACTCCAGCCGATGAGGAGTATCACATCGACAAGTGGGGGTTTTCAGTTCCATTTGTGTGCGGAGCCACTAACCTCGGTGAGGCCCTTAGAAGAGTATCCGAAGGCGCCGCAATGATCCGTTCAAAAGGCGAGGCCGGTACGGGTAACGTGGTCGAGGCTGTTCGGCACCTACGGGCAATTGGTCGCGATATTCGGGCAATTTCTCAAGCAAGCTCGGCCGAGTTATATGGATGGGCCAAAGATCTTCGGGTTCCAGTTGACCTAGTACGCCAAGTTCGCGAGCTGCGAAAGCTCCCTGTTCCACTGTTTTGTGCTGGGGGTATTGCGACTCCATCTGATGCAGCTCTTGTAATGCAACTGGGTGCTGAGGCCGTATTTGTGGGGTCGGGAATTTTCAAGACCGACAATCCCGAGTCTCGGGCAATTGCAATTGTAGAAGCCACGGCCCACTTTCGAGACCCCCATATTGTTGCCAAGGTGTCGCGTGGACTTGGCAAGGCGATGGCTGGTGAGTCTATAGATAGCCTAGACGTAAAGCTTGCAAGTAGAGGTTGGTAGGGCTGGGTTGAACGAGGTGGCTCCTAAAATTGGGATTCTGGCACTCCAGGGGGATTGGGCCAGACACGGTGAGCGCCTTAGGGAATTGGGTGTTAACTCGGTTGAAGTAACCGATCCCAAGGACCTAATCGATATAGACGGACTGATAATTCCAGGTGGTGAGTCCACGACTATATCGAGATTGATTGTCTCTTGTGGACTTGAAGATCCCCTATCGAAGATGCTCAGGAACGACATGCCCGTGCTTGGAACCTGCGCTGGGCTTATCTTGCTGGCCTCTAAGGTGTTAGACGGGCGAGACGACCAGTTGAAGTTTGGGGTTATTGATGCCGTGGTCAAGAGAAACGGATTTGGTCGCCAGGTTGACTCTTTTGAGGAAATGCTTGAAATTGAAACAGTAGGTCCCGATCTGTTCCCCGGAGTGTTTATCAGGGCACCGTTCGTAGATGGCATAGGGCCCAACACCCAGGTCTTGGCCACCACGGCCACCGGGGTACCAGTAGTCTTGCGTCAAGGTAGCGCCCTGGGTTGTGCGTTTCACCCTGAGCTCACTGGCGATCTTCGGATCCATCAACTATTTTTGAGTATCGTAAAAAGTGCTAACAATACCGTGTTGCCGTTTTCAAAGAGCTAGCAGCTTACGTCCTCGGTACGCTCCAAGGAGGCCGTCGGTATCAATTCAGCACAGAAACTTAGATTAGCGACTCGTATGCCAGATCAAGATAACATTTTCAAGGAGGACCCATAGATGTCGGGCCATTCAAAATGGGCAACCACCAAACATAAGAAAGCTCAGATCGACAAAACCCGCGGAAAGCTTTTTGCTAAGCTGATCCGTCAAGTCGAGGTGGCTGCGCGTGAGGGAGGGGGAGACCTTGATGGAAACTCGGCCCTTAGAACCATGTTCCAAAAGGCTCGAGACGCTAGTGTTCCTCTTGACACAATTGAGAGGGCGATCAAACGAGGTACTGGAGAACTCGAAGGGGTTAGATATGAGTCGGTAACTTACGAGGGATATGCTGGAAGCGGGGTTGCAGTTTATGTGGACTGTTTGACCGATAACCGCAATCGCACCGGGGCCGAGATCAAGAGCATCTTCTCAAAGGCCGGGGGATCGTTAGCTGAACCGGGGGCTGTGGCTTGGCAGTTCAAAAGGGTCGGCCTGATAACCTCGCCTGGAATCATTGATGAAGATGAAATTACACTGGCCGGGGCCGAGGCAGGTGCCGACGACGTGGTAAAGGTAGACGACGACTGGCACATAATTAGCTCCCCCGATCAGGCCGTTCAGGTTAAAGCCGCCATCGAGGCCCAAGGGATTGCCACATCCGGGCTTGAACTTACCATGATTGCCACTTCAACCGTGCCAGTTGACTCGGAGGTGGATCTCAGAAAGGTTCTCAAAGTTATAGATCTCCTTGAAGACCATGACGATGTCCAAAACGTGTATTCTAACTTTGAAACCCCTGACGAGGTAATGGAGAAGGTGCTCCAGGACTAGATCCAATCTTCCCTGGTCTAGTGCTGGTTCATGCAAGATTGCCCGAACTTTCAGCCATCCACCAAAGGGGCGCTCCAAGGGGCTAAACTAACGAACTAATGTTCGTAATGGGTATCGACCCGGGGCTGTCTCGTCTGGGATACGGGATAGTTACCCGCACAAACCACGGTTATCGGGCCACGGCTGCTGGTATCTTGACCACCTCGTTAGAAATTGATCTGCCCTGCCGACTCGCCATAATGTCTGCCGACCTCAGGGCGCTATTTGAGGACTTCCGCCCCAGTGTGGTGGTTGTCGAGCGAGTTTTCTTTCAGGTGAATGCCAAGACGGCAATGTCGGTCGGACAGGCCAGTGGGCTGGCTCTAGCTACCGCGGCAGCTAACGGGATTGAAGTTCACCAGTTCACCCCAAATGAGGTGAAGCTGGCAGTGGCTGGCAACGGGGCGGCGTCTAAATCTGAAGTTGCCACCATGGTTGGGAAGTTACTCGGGGTAGACCAGCTCCCTAAACAACCCGACGCAATCGACGCCCTGGCACTGGCAATCTGTTATCTGGGTTCAGCCAAACTCCAGGGCGCTATAAAGAGTGCCTTAGCCAAACCTCCTACACCCAGGTCGTGGTCGACTCAAGAAACTGCCCGTGACAAAGTTGACCTTGGAGACAGGTCATGATTGGGTATCTTTCCGGAAAACTCATTCACCTAGACCAAAACGGTCTGGCAACTGTTCTTGTCGGTGGGGTCGGGTACCGTGTTGTAATGAAATCCTCCGAAGCCCTCACGGGAAGCCCACTGGGAACTGAACATGATTTGTGGATTCACACCCACGTAAAAGAGGATGCAATATCCCTGTATGGCTTTGAACGCCCAGATGAGCGAGACTGTTTTGAGCTTCTCATTCAAACGCATGGAATTGGACCCTCCCTAGCTCTTAGCATCCTCTCGGTACTGAACGTAGACGAACTTACCCAGGCAGTACTAGGAAGAGACTTAGCCCAGCTCACTGCGGTACCTGGGGTGGGCAAAAAGACCGCAGAACGCCTCGTTATTGAACTAGAATCAAAGTTAACTCCTGAAAGCATTTCAAACATTTCGGTCCTCGAAGGCTCGTCAAGTTCATCAGTACAGGTGAGAGAAGCCCTCGCCGGCTTGGGATTCTCTCACGATGAGATCAAGACGGCGCTTGGAATGATTTCTTTAGATGCTCCAGTTCCCGAGATTATCAAAGAGGCCCTCAGGCATCTACGAAGGGCTGGATAGCCGTGGCCCGCAAAGAGTTGATTGTAGACGAGACAGCTTCTAGCAACAGTTCAATCGGGTCGATCGACCTTGCTAGTTCGCTTGACAATTCGGATCGACCAGAGTCAACCTATCTAGACCCTAGACGCTTGAGAACCGACGAATCCTTTGAGCCTGGCCTTCGGCCGAAGTTTCTAGAGGATTTTATCGGCCAGGGTGAGCTGAAAGAACACCTCAAGATTGTATTGGGAGCAGCTCGAAAGCGAGAAGAACCTTCTGATCATATTCTGTTTGCCGGTCCACCCGGGCTTGGCAAGACTTCACTGGCCGGAATAATTGCCCATGAGATGGGATCAGAGATAACAGTTACATCTGGACCGTCTCTGGCTAGACCCGGAGACTTGGCAGCGATTCTAAGTGACCTAAATAATGGTGACGTTATTTTTATAGACGAAATTCACCGACTTTCAAAGGTCGTTGAAGAAGTTCTCTATCCGGCAATAGAGGACTACAAGATTGACATAGTCCTTGGGAAAGGTCCGGCTGCAAAGTCGGTTCGTCTTGATCTTCCAAGGTTTACCCTAGTTGGGGCCACGACCAGAACTGGTATGATTACCGGACCACTTCGAGACAGGTTTGGGATAGTTGCAAGACTCGACTATTACAGCCCTCAAGAGCTAGAGCAGATTGTTGTCAGGGCCTCGACGATCTACGGAATCGAGATTGATCAACCGGCTGCTGGCGAAATTGCTAGGCGATCTCGGGGAACCCCGAGAATTTCTAACCGGCTACTTAGAAGAGTTCGGGACTTTGCTCAGATGAACGGCGAGAATGTGGTCAACCTAGAGATGGCAAAACAAGGGCTCGAACTATTTGGAATTGACCATCTTGGTCTAGACAAGCTGGACCGGACAATCCTCGAGACCCTCTGTGTAAATTTTTCTGGACGGCCGGTTGGGGTTAGTACTCTGGCCATATCAATTGGAGAGGAGCCCGAGACAATTGAGGACGCCTACGAGCCATACCTGGTGCGTCAGGGGCTCATACAGCGCACGCCTCGGGGAAGAGTAGCCACTAGGCGGGCCTTTCAACACCTTAGTCTGTCCGTGGACACACTTTCAGACTCGATTATGGACAAGCAGCTAACCCTAGAGTCGATTATCTAGGATCTGCCAAAAGTGAGTATTGGATAATTTTGCTATTACTCAAACAGGTTGCTAACCCACTTTACGTGGGGATATACTGTCGAGAGTAGTACTGGAAGTAGTAACGGACGAGAAGCGCTAAATGGAAGTTCAGATCGTCCAACTCGCAAATACCTTATAATGGATTCTCTGGGGAAGATCCTTCGAGGGGAACAGGTGGTCAAAGTGTTTGGTAGGCAAACAAAGAGATCTGTGGGGGCAGAGTCTAACGTGGCGACGGGCCAGATTGGCAGCACAAACGCACCGAGTACGAAACCATTGTTTGGTGTCTCAGCGAGAGCAAGCTCATCTCCAGAGGCAGTTGCGCTAGTTGACCGTAGTCGGTCGCTAACCTATGGAGAGCTAGAGAGTCGAGCATCAAAGCTAGCGCACTCACTCCAGCGAATTGGCGTAAAGGCAACTGACCGGATTGTCATGAAGTTGCCTCGGTCCTTCGAGCAGCTAGAAACAACTGTAGCGGTAGCCAAGTTGGGATCTTCAGTTGTACCACTGAATCCAAATCTCAAGCCGGAGGACTTTGCACGAGCAATTAGTGATATTAAGCCTTGCTTGGTCGTCAGTGATGAGGTCAGTTGGAACCAACTCTTGGATCATAAGCCAGAACTGTCTTCGATTAAGTGCCTACTAGTAGTAGGGCCAGATCGTGCCATTGGATCTCTGGCTCGTCCTGGGTCGTGCGAAGAGTATGAAAGTTCAATTCGGTCAGCAGGTCCAGGTATCGGCTTCATGCCTGCCTATGCCGGAGCTCGATTGAGTATATACAACCCAGAGGCATATGGTGCAGGTGGCGTCCTGAAAGAGAGTTGGGTTGACCAAGAAGCCATTGCCACGGCCCAGCAAGAGCAGGTCCGGTTGTGGATGCTAAACGAAAAAGACATCTACCTACTTTCAAGCGGAGCACATCACCCCGGTGCCGGTGGATGGGCTCAGCTCACCCTTTACTGTGGTGGAACGGTGGTAGTTATGGATACCTGGAGTGCCAAGTCCTGGTTGGAATTGGTCGAAAGATTCGGTGTAACCAGGTCTTTTCTTACCCCCGGCCAATTGTCAGATTTGGTTGACCTTGACAGTGTCACCTGGAATCAAGCTGACCTGTCTTCTTTGAGGACGGTAGTCCACGGTGGGACCCAGTGCTCGGCAGCACTCAAACTTAGAGTGATTGAGCGACTTGCCCCTGTAACTCTTTGGGGTATCTTCGGAGACTCTGATCGACTGGTGAGCCGGATCTCTTCATCAGAGTGGATTGAACATCCAGGGAGCGTCGGACGTCCCGTAAATGGAATATCGATTGACATTCTCTCCGAAGATGATAAGCCTTGCCCGCCGGGGGTTTCTGGCAGAGTGATGTGGAGACTTCGTGAAAAGTCGCACGGCGTGACCATGTCTAAGACTTCATCACGGCAAAAGTCGGACCCTGTTTTTGGAGGTCGTTATATCGGTCATGTGGATGACGGGGGCTATCTGTACATAACCGATAAAGCATCGGACCGGATTCGGGTCGGAAATACGACCGTGTATCCCTGGGAGGTAGAAAACGTAATCCACGGCCACCGTGAGATCTTGGATTGTGTGGTGTTTTCGGTTTCTGATAATGCCAATGATATGCGGCTGGTTGCGTTGGTTGTAACTAAGTCCAAGGACTGTGACCGGGAGATCTCTGAACACTGCCGCAAGTACCTCCCAGCCCATCGACTTCCTTCATTGGTACTTCGAGTTGACCATCTCGAGCGAGATGATGCCGGGAAGATTGATAGAAAAGGCTATGCTAAGAGATTTTTAGACGGGGAGTGGGAAGAAAGTACCCAGATTTCTGTGCCAGCGGTTGTCGAGAGCGGCGACCAGGCACTTTCAGACGCCTAGATCATCTCTTAGAAGTTTTTTATTTAGAATCATCTCTCCAGTTTGACCGGATTGGCCTGCGTTGCTATCAAGGACACATGACAGAGAAGTCGAAAATTAATTTTAGTGAAATAGAGATTGGTGATTTGGCTCCCGAAATGCGCCACGAACTCAATCGTACAGATCTAGTCAGATATGCTGGGGCGTCAGGTGACTACAACCCAATGCACCACGACGAGATAATGGCCAATAAGGCTGGACTCCCTTCGGTATTTGGCCATGGAATGTTCTCTGCCGGGTTTTTGGCTACAGCAATTACTTCCTGGGTTGGAGTTGGAAACCTCAAATCCTACAGGATCAGATTTGTCAAGCAAACCTGGCCAGGCGAGACCTTTGTGACAAAGATCGTGGTTACGGGCAAGCGAACCGAGGGAGGGGACAATCTAGTAGACCTGGACTGCGAGATGTTGAACGATGTCGGTGAGGTAAAAGTCAGCGGGCAAGCCACCGCGCAGATTTATAACTGAGAAAGTTAGCCATCTTTGAACGAGTTATCGAACCGAAAGCAGGCCCAATCGACTTTAGTAGCGGGGCGATTCACCTCGGTGGAACTATGAACGATCAACCCATTGCTCTCGATCCATCAGACCCCCAAGTTCGTCAAGTAATGCTTGAAGGAATGAGGCAGGCATTTGCGACCACGCCTATCCACAGCCTTCTCTCAATCAGGCTCGACACAATTGACAAGGGAATGGCTAGGGCTTCCATGCCGGTGGCCATTGAGGCATTCAACTCCACCGGCAACCTACACGGTGGGGCAATTGCTACACTCATTGACGTGGCATGTGGCTCGGCCGCCGCTACTGCCGGAAGATTTATCCCGGGGCTAAATCACCTGGTCACGGCCGATCTTCACATCAGATACCTAGGTCGTCCTCACGGCGATCGAATTGAAGCTCAAGCCAACGTCGTGCGGGCTGGTCGTCAGATGATTGTGGTTGACTGTGGAGTAACCGATCGAGATGGCCGGCTAATTGCAAGTGCAGATTTTGCGGGAATGGTGGTAGAAGTCCGACAACCCCTAGAAATTGCGGAGGGTTCCAGTAATGACCACCCAGACCTATAGCTAGGAGAATTTACATGCCCATCCTACCCGTGGAGATTGCCAAAGGCCTCTGGCGTGTCCCAACTCTTGGAAGAGATTTAATTAATTCCTACATTATTGAGAACGATGACAGCACCGTGTCCCTAGTTGACTGTGGTCTCAAGTCCACGTCGAAGCGACTCTTGTCGGCGATGAGTTCAATCGACAAATCTCCCGGTAGTGTGAGGGAGATCCTTATTACTCATGCCCACTTTGACCACCTTGGCGGGGCATCTAGAGTGCGCAGTGCCACCGGTGCCAAGACCCATATTCACGCGCACGATAGGACCTATGCCCAGAGCGGGAAAAATCCTCCCATATCTGTCCCGGGGCCCCTGGGAAAGGTGTTGGCCTTAGCCGGATCTCGAATTCCTTCCTGTCAGATTGATGTCGAACTGGCCGACGGGGACCGCCTTGATATTGGCGGAGGCTTGCAGGTTCTACATACCCCCGGTCACTCCCCGGGGCATTGCTCCTTCTTGCTCGAGAAGTCAGGTGTACTCATTACCGGTGACGCAATCATGAACTTTCGCGACAAGCTAAGTTATGCTTTCAGTGCATTTTGTTACGATCCAGACATGTGCAAGGACACCGCGACAAGGCTGGGTGAGTGTGACTACGACGTGGCCGCCTTTACACATGGACCGCCAATTTTTGACCGGGCTAGAGAGTCACTGAGGAACTTTATTCAAAAGGGACGTATCTCCTAAAGCACCTAGCAGAAAACAGGCTAAAAATACCTCTTAGAAGCCCTTATAAGTAGGATCTCGACGTTCCACGAAGGCCGCCACACCCTCGTTGGCGTCGCTCGTAGTGAGCATTGCCGCTTCTTGGGCGGAGGCCTCATCTTCTAGTGCCCTGTAGATGTCGCCATCTAGAGATCTATTTAGGAGATGCTTGGTGAGTGACAGGGTTCTAGTTGGCCCCTGGGCAAGTCTCAGGGCCCAATCAAAGGCGTGTTGTGTGGTCTTATCATGATCGACCACTTTGTTGACTAGACCGAATTCCAAGGCCCGCGACGAGGAAATGTCGTCACCGAAATACATGATCTCTTTAGCCCTTGACAGGCCAACAAGACGAGGTAAAAGATAACATCCGCCAGCGTCTGGAACTATAGCTCTTTTGATGAAAATCTCTATTAGTCTCGCCTGATCGCTCATAACAATAAGATCACAGGCTAAGGCCAAATTTGCACCTCCACCGGCGGCTGTACCCGAAAGTGCACACACGACCGGCTTTTCACAGTTGAACACCGACAGAATTAGATTCTGCCAGCCGTCTCGAAGCATCCGGGCAATAGAACCAGCAGGCCTATCAGGCAGGTCAAAGCCGGACGGTTCTCCTTGGGGAAGTACCGATAGTGGAATCTGTTGCTTGGACCGCAGATCTGCCCCGGTACAGAAAGCTTTGCCGTTAGCTCCAAGCAGGATAGACCTCACCCGAAGGTCACCCGAGGCCTCTTGGAAGATTGCGGCAAGGTGATCTCGTAGACTTGGAGATAGTGAATTTCCCAGCTCTGGTCTGTTGAGCGTTACACTAAGTACGCCATGGTCTAGGTGGACTAGAATAGGATCGTCTTGCGATTCTTTCTCATCGCTGGGGTAATTAGAATTCATCTCTCAGCAGTTTCTGGTTTTGAAACCTGAGTGTCTTTTTGCGCGACGTAGTTCAAGAACAACTCAATACCAAGTACAGACTGAACACACCTAACTGATGGAAAGATCTCAAAAGCATGTTGAGCTAGAGGGAGTTCATAATAGTACACATCTGACTCAGATGTGTCTTTGAGTTTGGCCTGAAATCTTCGAGCCTCGCGGATTGGAACCAGGGTATCGTTTCGCCCTGCCACTACCAAAAAAGGTGGGGCGTTTTTGTGAATTCGAAAATACGGTGAGGCCTGTTGGAACACTTCGGGTTCATTATCCAGCTTCTTCTTGAAGACCGACTTTTCGATAAACCTTACAAAACCGGGGGCAAATACCTTGTCTTGGTTGGTAAAATCGTAAACACCGTAGATTGGAACACATCCTTGCACCTGAGTATTTGCAGTTTCAAAACCAGGTTGAAAGGTGGGATCATTTTCACTTAGCCCAACCAAGGCCGCTAGATGCCCCCCGGCTGAGCCCCCTGAAACAACGATCGTGGAAGGGTCTCCGCCATAGTTGGCGATATTCTCTTTGACCCAGACAAGGGCTCTTTTACAGTCTACAATATGATCAGGCCAAGATGACCTGGGGCTTAGTCGATAGTTGACCGTGACGGCCACCCAACCATTTTTGGCCATGTGATACATCATTGGTAGGCCCTGTTCGCGTTTATCACCCAAAATCCATGCCCCTCCGTGTATGTAAAATAGTACTGGCTTGAGAGCACTGCTTTGTGGGTTTATTTTCTGGCGGTATATGTCGAGCTTGTGTTTGTGGATTGCATCTCCCCAGTAGTCCAGGTTGGCGAGCTTTTCGAGGTCTTTGCCTTTCTTGGGGACCGGGATATGCGATTGGCTAAATCTGATTTTTGGGGGCGACAAACCTTCTGCAAGGGGACCGAGTCCTTTTGAGATATATGCCCAAGAGCGCTGTGAAGAGATCTCCAAGATGACCAAAATGGCCCACTCAAGGGCCACGATAGCCAGGCCAACCAGCCCGGGCCAGTGGTTCATAGCACCCAAGACAAAGAAGACCACCAGGCCAATAGCCTGCCAGAGTACGTGCAAAAGAGGCATCTCTGAGGTAAGCCAGCCAGCAAAAAACGATACAACTGAAAACGGTCCAACCTTGAGTGGAACTAGGGCATTTAGGGCAAACAGGAGCCCCACAACCGACACCGCCAATAGTACCCAGGAACTTGTCATCGTATAGCCTCTCTATCCTAAGGCGAATTTACTAGCGAAGGGTCCACTTAGGACGATTCTTGCTCTGAAAACTTTCCTGCCCCTGCATCAGGGAATCCGGGCTCGTGCCTAGTCCAACAAAGGCGTACCCAAGAGCAACCGCTTGGGAAGGCGATAGCTCACGAGCCGCCCAGATTGCCCGGAGGGTTCCTTGCACCGCTAGGGGAGGGTTCGAAGCTATCATCTGGGCCAGGTCCATAGACCGAGAAACTACAGTGTCTTTATCAACGACTTCGCTAACTAGCCCTATCTCATGGGCCCGTTTGGCAGATACTCGCTCGGCAATGCCCATGAGTGACATTCTTACCAACTCCCCAAAGGGCATCTTGGAGAGCATCAGCATTGGTTCGAAAGCCGCCGTCATCCCGTATGTCACGTGCGGGTCAAAAAAGGTTGCATCGTCGCTTGCAACAATAAAATCTACCTCGCCGAGGATGTAAAAGGCTCCACCGCACGCAATCCCGTTAACGGCAGCTATTACCGGTTTGAAGAGTCCACAGCTCTTGGGTCCAAGTGACTCACCGGGATCATCAAACATAAAGGGTGTCTCACCTGCCTGGCCAACATTGATCCTGTTACCTGGGGCCGACATAAGTGGATCAGTTGTACCTTGCTGACTTGGCGAGTCGTCTTGGGCAATCTCGGACCTGTCAATCCCAGTGCAAAACGCCCTATCGCCAGCGCCGGTAATAACTACTCCACGTACCGAATTGTCATATCGCAGAGTCCGCCACAGGACCCTTAGTTCACACTGCATGGTCGAGTTGAATGCGTTGTGGACCTCGGGCCGATTCAGGGTTACCAGACAGACGCTATCTACCTGTTCACAGGTGATCGTCTCAAAGTTCCTATTGGCTATGGGTTCATGGTAATCCACGTCATAGACTCTATTAGAAGGCCAGAAAGTCTTCCACCCAGGTTGTTCTACGGCCACACTAGCTGGAACCCTCAGTTACAGCTCTAGCTCACAGGTGTAGGACTGTGGGTCCCCACAGTATCGTCCCACTCTAACCAGGTGAGGACCACTGGGCTGGGTCCAAAGGTGCAACCCAGGGTCGCGCCGGGCCAATCTACTTTTAGGAATCGAGATCTCAAAACTGACTACTTGACCTGGCGCGACCTTTATGTTTGAAAACCCAACCAGGCGAGGTGGAGTGTCAGGATCTGGGAAGTGAACATAAACCTGTATCACGTCGGTCCCGTCCAGAGGGCCCGTATTTGATAAAGTTCCTTCAATCGAAATCAAGTCTCCTGTAGTTACCTTGCATGACTCCAGACGAAATGACGTGTAGGAAAGCCCAAATCCAAACGGAAAATGGGGGCTAGTACCATTACGCATGAGATGCCACCAGCCGTGCCATCTGTCATAGGTGAACTCTCTTGCCTGGCTATCGAAGGGAGGCAGATCGGCTTCATCTTTCGGGATACTAAAGGGCAAGCGGGCAGAGGGATTTATGTTCCCGACTAGTGCGTCCACTAGTCCCGGGCCAGCTTGGCATCCTCCATACCAGGCCATCAAGACCGCTGGAACCTTGTCAATCCACTCGGTTGTAATTACGGCGCTTCCAGACTGTATTACAACAATTGTTCTCGGATTCGAATCCGCCACTGTTGAGATAAGATCTACCTGAGAGTCCGGTAGCCTCAATGAGGTCCGGTCGCCCCCGGTTCCAAATCCTCTCGGACGCTCAAAAAGTCGGTCCGGCTTTGTTGTAACCGGTTGTTGTGCAATCCATCCCTTGAATCGGTCTATGGTATTTTGATCGTCACTCTCGGGGAACAGTGCCCCAAGTTCTGGGTCGCTAGCACCTATATACTCACCTTCATCAAGATAGCTATAGCCGACCACAACAATTACAGCGTCCACCTGCGAACATATTTGAGCGCTACGTTCAAGATTAGACCCATCGTCATATACGACATGAAGAAATTCATGACGAAGTGCATCGAGAACGCTAGTGCACTCGGGATCCCATACGTCACTGGAGCCAGAGTCGCCAAGGTTTGCCACGTTTGCCAGCTGGCCGATTACGCCAACTCTTATGATGTTTTCAAGCGGCAATATCTCTTTGCCATCAACAGGGCTATTCTTCAAGACAACAACGGACTTTGCGGCTACATTCCTGGCCAGTTCTCGATGGGCACGACATCCCACCTGTGAGACTGCGGGTGGAGGAGTTGAAAGTACTGAATCGAACCGTAGGAGCGTTGAAACAATTCGTTGAACCGATTGGTCAACGTCGTCCCAAATGGCCTTTGTAGAAGCCAGGGCCGTCTCGAGATGCTGGGCTCTAATCATACGGTAAGGCATCTCGATATCTAACCCGGCGGCCAAGGACAGAGTGGCGTCGCGAATCCCAAAGATCCAGTCCGAGATTGTAAAACCTAAAAATCCCCACTCATCACGTAGTGTTTCCGTAAGCAAGTTGTGATTTTGGCCACACCACTGTCCGTTGACCGAGTTATAGGCCGACATGACGCAGGCAACCCCCTCGTCGACAATCCGGCGAAATTGGGGGAGATAGATCTCGTGTAGGGCTACCTCGTCTACTTTTACGTCAACACTAAAGCGGGCATTCTCAATAGAATTACAGGCAAAATGCTTTACACAAGCCATGACGTGTTCTTGAAGTCCCCGGGTAAGTGCTGCCCCCATCTCTCCAACATGAAATGGGTCCTCGCCGTATGTTTCTTGTGCTCGTCCCCAGGCCGGGTGGCGTAGTAAGTTTACGCATACCGCCCCGGAAAGGGTTGCGCCAAGCGCACGGGTCTCCCGACCTATGGCTTGGCCGACTTGTTCTTCTAAGTCTGGATCCCAGGTAGCACCGCGTGCCATTGACACCGGAAAACATGTGGCGTTGCCCACCACACATCCACGTGGACCGTCGGCAAAACTAATCCCTGGCAGACCAATCCTTTCTACGCGTCCAGCCAGAAAAGGTGCCATGTGATACCCATCATTTGCCAGAAATTCAACTCCAGCCCAAGTCGGAGCATCCCCATCTAGGCACCACAGACGTTCTTTCTGGGTCATCTCTGACGTGAGCGCCCGAGCAACATCATCTGGCAATATCCCACTCTCAACGGCCTGTCGAGCTTGTTCAAAGGTAGTGATCTGTATCTCGAATTCTCCTTTCTAGCTCCGCCTTAAAATGGGACGACGGGTCGTTGTTTAGGACTTTATCATGATCTAAAAATTGAGATCTTATGAGAGATTGGCCAATAGTTGTAAGTATTATAAATCGGGCAACCAGACCTCTGGTCTAAAACTACAAAGACAATTTCAGGACCGAGATATATGCAAGTGCATTGGTTGAATAGGTATAGCCAGCACAGCAGTTGTAAAACTCAATATATATATATCGATTAGTCTAGGAATTTATTTTCGGAACTATCCCACGCTCAGCAAAAATATGTCCAGATTGCATCAAGCCAAAGTCAAGCTTTAGAGTCATAGCGTGGATACAAGTTTTGTGGGTAAAAAGACCGGAATATCGAAGATCGTTATCGAGAGAAGTCCGACCTCAAATTTTGCTAGGGCGGTACTGGATAAGAACGATAACTACTTCAATTTAGACGTAGCCAAGTCTAACGGATTTAATTCTATACCAACACCTCCCACTTTTGGGTTTGCCTGGGCCAACTTCGGGACTTTTTCTGAGATTCAGCCCGAAGTGGGTGACGACGTGGACCAGAGTGCTATGGGTCGAGCTATGGGTGAGTTGACCAAAGATGGGGGACTGATGCTACACGGAGAACAATCCTTTGAGTATTTCAACCCTGTAGTGGTGGGTGACGTTCTAGTGTCCGCGACCGAGATAGTGGATATGTATGAGAAAGAGTCAAAGGGTCGCACGATGCGGTTCTTGGTCACCGAGACCACGTTTGTCAACGAGGCTACCTCACAGATAGCTCTCAAGACTCGCATGAATCTAATATGCCGTCTTTAATGGTCGTGGTGGTGGTTGGCAAACAACTGTAGCCGTGCATGTTTCAGATTTTGACTATGAGCTACCGCCTGAGTTAATTGCCCAGGTTCCGATCGAACCAAGAGATTCCGCGAGATTACTTGACGCGCTAAGTAAACCTGGTTCCTATATTGATCGCCAGGTTAGCGATTTTTCGGATCTGATAGGTCCAGGTGACGTTGTGGTAGTTAACAACTCTAAGGTAATGCCGTGCAGACTTGAGCTATTCAAAGGTACTGGTGGATTAGTAGAGGTTCTCTTGGTCCGCCACCTAGAAGGATCAAGCCTGGTGGGCCAGATCTGGGAGGTGCTCATTCGCCCCATGAAGAGATGTCCTAGTTCAACAGAGCTGTTGGATCAAAGTGGTGAAAAGGTGTGTAAGGTCGTCGGTCGTAAATCGGTGCCAGACGGTCGGGACCTCGCCGTAGTTGAGTTTGAAAAAGATATAGATCCCCACAGGCTCGCTAGTGTTGCGTTCCCGCCCTACATTCACACCAAGGATATTACTCCAGAAAGATATCAGACGGTTTTTGCTCGCCAACCCGGGTCTGTGGCTGCTCCCACGGCTGGTTTACACTTTACAGATAGCCTAATGCGCAAAATTGTGACTAGGGGAGCAAAAATAGTCACGGTCGAGCTTCAGATTGGGCTTGATACGTTCCGGCCGATTGTGGTTGATGACCCGTCCCTTCATCACATCCACTCAGAAAATTATTTCATAGATGAACGTGATTTTGAGGAAATTTTATCGGCCAACCGGGTACTTGCAATTGGGACTACCACCACTAGGGCTCTAGAGAGTGCAGCTACTTTCGAGCAATTATCAGGGTCAACGAACTTATACATATACGGAGACTACGATTTCAAGGTGGTTGACGTCATGTTAACTAACTTTCACGTTCCTAGATCGACCCTGCTTGTAATGCTACAAGCGTTCTGTGGTAATAGTTGGCGCAATATTTACCGATACGCCTTAGAGTCAAAATATCGATTTTTGTCCTTTGGGGATGCCATGATCGTGGGAAGGTCACAGAGATAGTGTCCAATATGCTCACGGTTACCGCCAGAGACGGTAATGGGCGCGTGGGGTTCTTTCAGGCAAATGGAAAGACCATTCACGTCCCGTGCTTTATGCCCGTTGGAACCCGTGGTGGGGTAAAGTCGTTGTCGGGCTCAGATCTTACTTCCCTTGGATTTGAGGTCATGTTGGCCAACACTTACCACTTGATGCTCCGCCCGGGGGCACAAATTGTGAAAGATCTGGGAGGTGTGGGGAGTTTTGGACGGTGGCCCCGAGCTGTTCTAACCGACTCAGGTGGATATCAAGTGTTTTCCCTGAAGTCCAGCTATAGTGCCCATGGGGTTCACTTCAAGTCGGTTTATGATGGATCCCGGCACGAACTTACTCCTGAGCGGGCCTGTGAGATTCAGCTGATGCTCGGGTCCGATATCCAGATGGCACTAGATGTGTGTAGCGAGCTTCCCTCAGACCCTGGGACCCTAAGGGGAGCGGCTGAACTCTCAGTTGCCTGGGGGGACAGAGCTCTTAGGTTCTTTCATGCCACTTCCAGGGACCACGGAGAATCTAACCCGCTACTCTTTGGAATAGTTCAAGGTGGGGATGATAGCGACTTGCGCGCCTGGGCCACCCGCCAGACTCGGGCCAGGGCTTTCGACGGCCTGGCGATCGGGGGGCTATCAGTTGGTGAGCCAAGGCAGGTGATGACCAACATGATCGAAGTAGTTGTTGGGCAACTAGACTTTGACCCTAGGCCAAGGTACTTGATGGGTGTGGGCGATCCGGTGGGAATCCTAGAAGCCGTCTCTCGGGGGATTGATATGTTCGACTGCGTGCTGCCAACAAGATTGGCCCGTCATGGGACGGTTTTAACCGACCTTGGGAAAGTTCATCTAAAAGCCCGGGATAATGGATCTCGGGATGATCCCATGGAAGAAGGGTGCACGTGCGAGGGTTGCGCCAACTGTTCCCGGGGATATATCCGTCACCTGTTTAATGTTGGGGACCCAACGGCCCTTAGACTAGCCTCCATCCATAATTTGGCATGGATGTACAGGCTGATGACACGGGCACGCTATGCTATTGAGGCTGGCTCACTCACTGGTCTGATTTCTCAGGTGAAAGGTGCGTTCGAGGGAGAAGGTCGCCTAGATTGTTAGACCGTGATCTGCTCGGTTTCCAGGTGAGCTAGCCCAAATTTAGAGGACCTATGCATAACTACTACCTACACCTATCTACGATTTTGGCGGCAAGTTCGTCTAAGACAACTGCATCCTCGTCGTCAACGTCCACCTTTTTTATCATGCTCATTCTGTTCGGAGTTATTGCCTGGTTTGGAATAATAAGGCCTCAAAAGAATCGGCAGAGAAAAATGGCCCAACAAACAAGTCAGATCGAGCCCGGCGATGAGGTCGTGACTATCGGTGGCATTATTGGAACCGTGGTTGAAATTGTTGACGATCGGATGGTTCTAAGGGTGAGTAACTCAGATAGGGCAAACCCTGCTCAACTTGGAGTGGAGCTTACATTTTTGAGACAGGCCATTGCTAGAAAGTTGGAACCCGCCCCAGGTAGCCTTGACACTGTGGACCAGGGGTTCGAGCAAAATGCCCACAGCGATGAGATTATGCACGACCTAGACCAGGCTAACAACGAGGACGATCGTTAGATGAAGAAGAGACCCCTTTGGTTGCCGCTGGCCATCGTGGTGTTTATTTCAGTGGGGGGTTTTCTAGGTGTTTTTCTTGCAGGTATTGGACCATCTTTGGGTCTTGATCTAGCTGGGGGGGCCTATGTTGTTTTTACTCCAGCTCACAAGACCACGACTGCAAATTTGAATGAGGCCGCTAATATTATCAACAAAAGAATCGGCACGTTGGCCAATGCCCAAGTACAAACCCAAGGCCAAGACATAGTGGTGCAAGTTGCTGGTGTGAAGAACCCTCGGGCACTGGTCAACCAAATAGGCCAGACAGGTCAGGTGGAGTTTAGGCCGGTAATTTGCACGACTCCTTTGCCTCCGTACTCCAAAGGCAAAAGCACTAGTTCTTCGTCGCTGACGCCGAGTATTCTAAATACAATTTGTACAAAACAGTCCACGTCGACTAACTCACAGAGTAACGAACTTGCAGCAATTGCCCAAGAGGTTCCTTCTACGAGTTGTAACAATACAGCGGCCAACGCCAATCAAGACGTTATCTACCCAGAGCCCGATCTAACCAAGTACAAAAAGCCTTATTATCGCGAACTACTGGGCCCCCTTGCTGCAAATGGGACCATCATCAAGACGGCTAAGGCTGGGGTCGTGACCGGTACTCCCGGCTACGTGATCCAGTTCACAACTACCTCCAAGGGTTCGGCCACCTGGGACTCTATTGCACAAGCCAACTTTCACAAGCAGGTTGCTATAGCCCTGGACTGCCAAGTTGTTTCAGCTCCTCAGATTCAACCAACCCAGAAGTCTTTTACGAGCTTCGGGGGTCAAGGCGAGATATCTAGTAATTCGGGAATTTCATCTAGCACAGCCCAAAGTGTTGCCGAGGCAATGCAGTACGGCGCTCTACCGGTTCAATTACACCAACAGACCTTAGAGACCGTCTCCCCATCACTTGGCAAGTCCTCACTTAGAGCTGGCCTGTTGGCCGGCCTTCTCGGGATGGCCCTGGTTATGTTGTACACAATCTTTTACTATCGGGCCCTGGGAATCGTGGTGGTAACAGGCCTGGGAATTACAGCACTTATGCTCTGGACCATTACGTCGATCTTGTCTCACACGGCACATGAGACCCTAGACCTCGCTGGAGTAACCGGTGTGATTGTTTCCATCGGTGTTACCGTTGACTCCTATATCGTCTATTTCGAACGACTAAAAGACGACATTCGTCAGGGTAAAACGGTTAGGTCATCAGTAGACAAGGGCTTTGCTCGGGCATATAGGACGGTTATTGCGGCCGATGCCGTTTCGTTGATTGGTGCTGTAATTCTCTATCTCTTTGCAATTGGACCCGTGCGAGGATTTGCCCTGTTTTTAGGTATATCAACTTTGCTTGACGTATTCACGGCGTATTTCTTTACTCGTCCCTTGGTGATTTTGATGGGTCAAAACCACTTCTTGACCCACGCCAAGTGGATTGGGGTGGCACGAGGACTTACCCCTGAAGATGACGGTCGAGACGACGACGAGGTGGATAGTGCGGGGACCGGGTTGCAAGGCGAATTGGAACCAGTATGAGAGATTTGCTGAACATAAATCACATTCTTAGTCCGAGCAGAGGTCTTGAGGTTTTAGATGTCTAGCACAGTGACTTCTCCGGCTAAGACCAAAGAGGGCACTCCACCGCGGGCAACCAGACGAAGGTTAGTTAGCAGGCTTTACCGTGGTGAAACCTCCTTTGACTTTGTGGGTCGACGAAAGATCTGGTTCGTCATATCGAGTCTTGTCATACTCGCTGGCCTTGGAAGTTTTGCGTATCGAGGCCTTAATTTTTCTATCGACTTCAAGGGCGGAGTCTCATGGCAACTAACCGATAACGGGGTAAGTGTTGCTAAGGCTACATCCATTGTAGAAAAAGACGGGCTCACAAATCCAACAGTTACGATCTTGGGTGGTAAAACTCTAAGTATAGACGCCAAAGTTTCTGGTAATGACACCAAGAGAAACCAAGTGGAATCAACCGTAGCTGACGCCTTGGCTAAGGCTACCCACACTAAGGCCTCTCAGGTATCTGTTAACTTTGTAGGTCCAACTTGGGGCGGAGATATTTCATCTAAGGCAATAGAAGCCTTAATAGTTTTCTTTCTGGCAATTGCGGCATACATTTCAATCCGCTTTGAGTGGCGCATGGCTCTGGCGGCAATAGCGGCTGTAGTTCACGACCTTTTGGTTACTGTTGGCGTTTACGCTATTGGGAACTTTCAGGTCACCCCCGATACGGTTATTGCTGTCCTAACTATTCTGGGATATTCGCTCTATGACACCGTGGTGGTATTTGACCGGGTAGAAGAGAACGTAAGAGGTATTGGTCAAACCGGCAAGTTGACCTACTCAAACACGGTAAACCTGTCCATGAATCAGGTTCTAATGAGATCCATAAACACCTCTTTAGTCGCAATTCTTCCGATTCTGTCGGTTCTTATTTTAGGGGCCTATGTGCTTGGAGCAACCACGCTCCAGTATTTTGGTTTGGCCCTCTTTATTGGCCTCACCTCAGGAGCCTACTCATCAATATTTATTGCCTCGCCCCTTTTGGCTGTATTGAAAGAAAAAGAACCTCGTTATGCGGCGATTCGCAAACGGATCGAGGCTCGTGGAGGAGAAGGTCAGCTCCTAACCCCAGCAGACGTGGCTAGGATGGCTATTGAAAACGCCAAAAAATCCAGGGCATCTATCCAGGGATCCAAACAAGGCCCAGGGCGTGTTTCTCGGGCTGGCGTCTCTACAAAGGCGACGGGTAAATCAAAGGCAAAGTCCAGAGACTCCCAGGCTGCCCCCCTGGTTCCCAAAGGGACTTCGGTGCCTGCCTCCGGGACCCAAAATCAAGGCAAGGCTGCGTTGACTGTAGACGTAGACCCTAGTGGCGGCTCTGGCTTAGCCGAGCACCTAGCTGAGTCCCTAGCTGAGTCCCAGTCAGTTTCCCAGGTCTTTTCCGAGCCAGAATCTAAAGACTCGACGGGTGAGGCCTTGGAAAGTATCGCTGAAAATGCTAACAAAGGGGCTAATCGCATCCGCCCCAAGAGGGCAAAACGCAACCGATAACCGATTTTTTGGTATGTGGTCGGGTCAGCCTGCATATCGCTGTAAAATATTGATCGTGGACGGTATTTTATACACATCACCAGGCAAATCTGAGCCTGGTGCGCTTGAGGTGGTACTTTTATGACCCCAGCTTCCACGGTCATTGATGGCAAACGAGACTCGAAAGGTCTCTCTCACGACATCGCCGATGTAACATCAGGATTTTTAGCTCGTAATCCGGGCAGAACCGTTGAATTAATCGAGCGGGCTTATAGATTTGCCAGCCAAGCCCACGAGGGGCAGTTTCGTCTATCGGGAGAACCATATATAACCCACCCGGTAGCCGTGGCCAAGATTGTATCTGAGCTAGGTCTCGATGATGTCTCCATCGCAGCCGCCTTGTTGCACGACACGGTTGAAGACACTCAGGTTGCCATTGAGGATGTTGAAAAGGAGTTTGGACATAATATTGCTCAGCTGGTTGAGTCTCTAACTAAGTTAGATAGGCTTTCTTTTGACTCTAAAGAGGCCCAACAAGCAGCCACGGTCAGAAAACTTCTAATAGCCATGGCCAGTGACTGGAGGGTACTCGTGATAAAGCTCTCCGACCGATTACACAATATTAGGACTGCCGCTCCACTGGCAGAATTTAAACAGAAGCGCCTGGCACAAGAGACCCTAGACATTTATGCCCCGCTGGCCCATCGACTGGGAATTCAAGAGATCCGGTGGCAGCTAGAAGATCTCAGCTTTGAAATCCTTCTCCCAGGACCATATCGAGAAATTGCTGAACTGGTAGAACGTCGGGCACCCGAGCGCGACGTATATATCCAAGGCGTAATCCATGCGGCCAAAGATCATCTGGATGAAATCACGATACCGAGCGAAGTTGTCGGTCGTCGCAAGCACTATTTCAGTATCTACGAGAAGATGGTTGTAAAAGGTAAGGAGTTCAATGAGATCTTTGATCTCGTGGGAATCCGAATCATTCTAGAGTCGGAAAAGGACTGTTGGGCTACCCTTGGGGCTATCCACGGACTCTGGCCCCCAGTACACGGACGCTTCAAGGACTACATAAATTCGCCCAAGTTCAACTTGTACCAGTCCCTACATACCACGGTGATGGGACCAGGGGGCAAGACTGTCGAGGTTCAGATCAGAACTAAAGAAATGCACCGGACCGCCGAATATGGTGTGGCGGCTCACTGGGGATACAAGGAAGGCTCAAGTCCCGGCGAGATAGCTTGGCTACAGAGGATAGTTGACTGGCAATCGGATATTCCAGACCCCAAGGACTTTCTGGATTCACTGCGTCTTGATCTGGAACAAGACGAGGTCTACGTCTTTACTCCAAAAGGAAAGGTTATCACGCTAGTAAAGGGGGCAACTCCAATTGACTTTGCGTATTCGATTCACACGGACGTTGGTCACCGTTGCGTTGGGGCCAAAGTGAATGACAAGTTGGTCCCGCTCGATAGCGAACTTCATTCGGGCCAAACTGTTGACATCATTGTCTCAAAATCAGAGAGCGCAGGTCCTTCTCAGGACTGGATGTCGATTGTAAGGTCGGCTCGAGCCAAGAGCAAGATAAGGCAGTGGTTTTCAAAAGAGCGTCGTGAAGACGCAATAGAGACAGGCAAGGAGGAGCTTGTAAAGGCTCTCCGGCGCGAGGGGCTAGCGAGCCGGAAGCTGTCTTCTTCTGATGCGGTTACTCATGTGGCCGAAGAGGCCGGGTACCAAACCCTAGAAGCTCTCCACGCCGCAATTGGAGAGGGACATATCTCCTCAAAGTCTGTAGCCCAAAAAGTCAGCCGGGAACTTGACGGGATTTTGCCAGAGGAGGCCCCCCAAACAATACCCACCAGGCGTCAAAGCCGACCTGCCACGGTAAGAGGGGCGGGAATCTACGTCGAGGGGGACTCGGGCATGATGGTCAGGCTAGCCAGGTGTTGCACGCCGGTCCCTGGGGATCCGATCGTGGGATTTGTGACCCGGGGGAGGGGGGTATCTGTGCACAGGCAAGACTGCTCGAACGCCCTTTTACTGGCCTCAGAGAGCCGTGAGAGGATCCTAGACGTTCAGTGGGACCACTCCAATCCGGGCACATTTGTGACTATAATCGAGGTCAGGTCACTTGACAGGGCGGCCCTGCTCTCTGATGTCACCCGAGTTCTGGCTGAATACCGGATCAACATCTTGTCATCCTCGTCAAGAGCCGGGCCAGATAGGGTGTCAAGGATGTCCTTTGAGGTGGAACTGGCTGACGCAGAGCACTTAGAAAGCGTTATCAGGGCACTCAAGCGCCTAGACTGTGTATACGAGGCCTACCGAGTCCTGCCGGGATCCAAGTAGACTAGAGCGACCAGGGCGCACGAGCTTGGTAGCCCCACGGTTACGAGTTCAAGTCGTGAGTGCGCGTCAATTTAACCAAAGAATAATGAACTTTAGAACACCAGTCGGAACAAATGACATATTACCTCCAAGTTCACGCGTCTGGTCGTACGTAATCGACCATTTCTCTCGGATGTGCGTCAGGACAAACTACGATCTGATAATTACCCCAATCTTCGAGGAATCGGGGGTTTTTCAAAGAGCAGTTGGGGTTGATAATGACGTGGTCAGAAAGGAAATGTACCAGTTCCAAGACAGGTCGGGTAGAGATTACAGTCTACGTCCGGAGCAAACGGCATCGATTGTAAGGTCATACGTTGAAAGTAGGCCAAAATATCTGCCTTGGAAGGTTTACTACTGGGGTCCGATGTTTCGTTATGAACGACCACAGGCAGGACGTTATCGCCAGTTCTACCAACTCGGCTTGGAGGCATTTGGGTCATCAGATCCCTCCCTTGACGCGGAGATCATCTCATTGGCTTGGGATTTTCTAGTAGACCTTGGACTTAGTGACTTAGAACTTAGATTGAACTCTCTGGGCGATGAGGCCTGTCGACCAGGATACGTGGCTGATCTTACCAAGTTTTTAGACTCAGTGAAAGATAAGCTTTGCGGAGCCCACCAAGACAGCTACCAAAGAAATCCACTGCGCGTACTTGACTGCAAGACTGAGGCGTGTCTTGAGGCCACACAGGATGCTCCTTTTCAGCGAGATTTCTTATGTGAAGATTGCCGAGATCACTTCAAGTCCGTTCTTGAGTTGCTCGATAGATTCGCCATTTCTTACCGGCAAGATTCCCGCCTGGTTCGAGGACTGGACTACTACAACAGGACGACCTTTGAAATCTGCTCCACGAGCTTAGAGAGTGCTCAAAACGCCATCGGTGGAGGAGGGCGTTACGACGGGCTCGTGAGAAGTCTAGGTGGACCCGACACCCCGGCGATTGGGTTTAGTATTGGTCTTGAGCGCTTAGTGTCCTGTCTTGAAAACCAGTCGCCTGTGGTAATAGGCAGAGCACACCAATCCCATGAACCGATAATCTTTTTGATCGACGTTACTAGTTCGGGTAAAGCCAGCCAAGTGTTTCGAGACCTGAGTAGGTCTGGAATCAATGTAGCGAGAGATTATGGGGATCGATCGATGAAGGCCCAGTTCAAGGCAGCAGATCGTTCTGGGGCATGGGTGGCGGTAATTATCGGTGACGATGAACTTTCTCGAAACTCAGCTACCATTCGGGCACTTAGAGATCAGGAAAAACTTCGGGCTCTTTTGCAAGTAAGTGTTAGAGAGAAATACGATGGAAGATCTTGCGGCCGCCAAGACGAATTAGAGAGCAGTGGCCAAGTAGAAATAGATATTTCTGACATAGAGGTGTTCTTCAACAAGGTGTTTATTCCAAAGTTTTCAAGGCATATTAGCCTGGCCAGCCAGTGAGAGATTCACTTTGAACGTTCCTGATCGTCTTGACCGGGCACGCGGACTGCGCACTAGGTGGTGTGGCGAGCTATCTGGGGATGACCTTGGTCAGCAAGTATCAGTCTGTGGATGGGTTTCGCGGAGGCGAGAACACTCTTCGCATCTAGCCTTTCTAGATGTTCGTGACCGCACGGGTATCATACAGTGCGTAATCGATACCTCATTAGATCTCAAGAGTGAGTATGTAGTTCAAGTAACTGGGACGGTTAGCCCAAGACCCGAGGGCACTGAAAATCACGACCTGGCAACTGGGAACGTCGAGCTTACGTCCTGTGTGGTTGACGTTCTCAACCGGGCAGATACTCCACCGTTTTCAATCCACAAGTATGCAGAGTCAGACGAGACAGTGAGACTTCGGTATCGATATCTTGACCTGCGTCGAGACAGGATGCTTGGGAACTTGGTCCTACGCTCTAAGATCAACACCGCTGCCCGAGCTGCTATGGTCAATCAGGGTTTTGTGGAGGTTGAAACACCCCTTCTTTGGACCCCGACCCCGGAAGGCGCTCGCGAGTTTGCTGTTCCCTCGCGCCTTCAAAAGGGTGCCTTTTATGTTCTGCCCCAAAGCCCCCAGATAGCCAAACAGCTACTTATGGTAGCTGGCGTAGACAGGTATTTTCAGATTGCCAAGTGTCTTCGCGATGAAGATCTCAGAAGTGACCGTCAGTTTGAGTTTACCCAGTTGGACCTTGAGGCCTCATTTGTATCAGCCACCGATATCATTGAAATTGTCAATGAAGTAATCAGGAAGATACTTACTGAAGTAATGGACAACCCGGAATTCTCCATTTCAATACTTAGTTGGCGGGCAGCAATGGATCGATTTGGGTCAGACAAGCCAGATATGCGCTTCGGGATGGAACTAAAAGATTTGAGCGAGGTATTTTCAAAAACGTCGTTTAGAGCCTTTGAAGCTCCCTGCGTAAAGGCCATTGTATTGCAAGACGGTGCGAGCCTCTCTCGGTCTCGCTTGGACAATCTAACTATCCGCTCAAAAGAACTCGGAGCCCAGGGTTTGGTATGGATAAAGGTTTTACCAGACGAGAATTCAAACCTGACCACGGTTACTGGAGATAGAGTCGTTCTTGAGTCACCTATATACAAATTTTTGTCCGATGCTGAAAAGAGTGACCTAGTCCAGGTCCTGGAGGTCAATTCCGGTGACCTAATATTGGCAGTAGCCGGTGAGTACCGGATAACTTGCGAGTGCTTGGGTCAGCTCCGACTAGAAGTTGGCAGACCGGGTCTTGAAGAGCACTCGTTGATTTTTGTTTGGGTGGTTGATTTTCCTATGTTTGACGGCCGAGATGATCAGGGAAATCTGCAAGCAGCCCATCATCCCTTTACCATGCCACATACTGAAGATCTTGACCTCTTGGACTCTGACCCACTGGCAGTTAGATCGCAAGCCTATGACTTGGTGTTAAATGGCTGGGAGCTTGGATCAGGGAGCATTAGAATCCACTCAGCCGACATTCAATCGAAAGTTTTTAGGACACTTGGAATCTCCCCAGAACAGGCCGAAGAGCGCTTTGGATTTCTTTTATCAGCTTTCAAATATGGCGCTCCTCCGCACGGGGGTTTTGCAGTAGGAATGGACCGCCTGGTTGCGCTCTTGGCCAAAGAGGACAATATTCGTGAGGTAATCGCCTTTCCCAAGACCCAGTCTGGGCAAGACCTTATGACGGGTGCTCCCAAGGAGCTGTCAACAAAGAATCTGGCAGAACTCGGGATAGGTGTAAGTGGCAAAGCCAACTAGCTCAACAGAGGTTCGTAGAGCCTTTAGCAAGTTCTATACTGATCGCGGCCATAAACACTTGACACACTCGCGGATCGTGCCAGCCGACCCGACAATGCTCTTCACGATTGCCGGGATGGTTCAGTTCAAAGACTACTTTACTGGAAAATCCGTGGCACCTTATTCTCGCGTTACCACGGTTCAGCCGTGCGTAAGAACGGTTGACATTGACATTATTGGGACCACCGACCGCCATCTGACCCTCTTTGAGATGCTGGGCAACTTTAGCTTCGGAGATTATTTCAAGGAACAGTCAATTGAGTGGGCTTGGACGTTTTACACGGACATCCTGGGAATAGACCCAGATCGGCTCTGGATTACGGTGCACACCCAAGATGATGACGCCGAGGAGATATGGGCATCAAGCATTGGGGTTGATCGAACCCGGATTCAGCGTTTGGAAGAAGACAACTTTTGGAAAATGGGCGAGATTGGCCCTTGTGGGCCTTGTTCAGAGCTTTATTTTGATCGAGGTCCCCAATTTGGCCCACAAGGAGGCCCGGGAGGGGGTGGTTCTGATCGTTATATTGAGATTGGAAACCTGGTCTTTATGCAGTTTGAACGCCAGGTCCCAAACGGGCCGATGACAAGTCTTCCATCCCCATGTGTGGATTTTGGTGGGGGTTTAGAGAGGGTATTGGCCGTTGTACAAGGGGCAGACTCGGTATTTGAGACTGACCTGTTCTCTCCAATTATCTCTCAAACACAACGGCTTGTGAACAGAGATATTGTTTCTGAAGATTTCTCGAAACTGAGGATTATGGCCGACCATGCGAGGGCCGTAAGCTTTATGATTTCCGAAGGTGTTGTTCCCTCAAATGAAGGACGCGGTTACGTTCTCAGGAGGCTTATACGACGTGCAATTCTCAAGTCAGCCCAACTCGGAATCGAAAACGGAGTGATGACGTTGTTGACGAAGGCCGTATTGGACACGTTGGGTTCTCCATACCCGGGGCTTGTTAGCCACCACGACCTGATTGAAAAGGTGGTCTCTAGGGAAGAGGAAGTATTTCGAAAGACTCTCCGGTCGGGTAGTCAGATTCTAGAAGACCACCTAGATGAAATTGAAGAGAACGGGGAGATCTCTGGAGAAGTCGCCTTTCTGCTTCACGATACACACGGTTTTCCCTTAGAGCTAACCCGGGAGTTGGCTGGAGAGCGTGGCGTAACGCTTGATTTAGAAGGTTTCGAAAGGGCAATGGATGACCAAAAGAGCCGGGCGCGCTCTGCCACGAAGTCATCCATACTAAGAGGCACTACGCAAGACAATATCCATATAAATCAGTACCGGCGGATATTAGATAAATTTGGCCCAACAGTTTTTGTTGGATATAGCGAACTTGATTGCGAATCTGAGATCATCGAGATCTCTATAAGAGACCCTGGAGACCACGAGCACCAAGCAATTTCCGAGATTGGTGGCTTTAGCGACCAAGGCGATACTGGCGAAGGAAAATCGAAGGTTGTGGGTAAGGTAGTTGACGTGTTCGCAATCACAACACCTTTTTACGCCGAATCTGGAGGCCAGCTGGGGGATCGAGGAGCTATTTCAACTTCTACTGGTCGAGCTAAGGTATTTGATACTACATTTGTCCTACCCGGGCTCATCCGCCACACGGCTATAGTCGAGGAGGGTGACATTCACGTAGGTGCAATGGGGAGATTTGAGGTTGATCAAACACGGCGAGCCAGTCTTAGGCGTAACCACACTTCGACCCATTTGCTTCACTGGGGCCTACGAGAGACCCTCGGAACCCACGTTCACCAGCAGGGATCTTTAGTCGCCCCCGATCGGTTGAGGTTTGATTTTTCCCATTTTGAGGGTCTGGGTGCCGAGCAGATAAGACATGTGGAGTCCTTGGTCAACTCACGGGTAGTCTTCAACTATCCGGTAGAGACTCTTGAGACCACCATGGATCAGGCCACTTCAATGGGAGCGATGGCTTTTTTTGGGGACAAATATGGTGAAATAGTCAGAGTGGTCAAGGCAAGCGAGTCAGTTGAACTGTGCGGAGGCACCCATGTTGATTCTCTGGGGATGATTGGACCTATCAAGATTGTAAACGAAGGCTCCATTGGATCGGGAATTCGAAGAATCGAGGCCATCTCCGGGAGTGTGTCTATGGATTACTTCCAGGAGGTTAACTCTCAACTTGAACAGATAGCCAGAGGTCTCAAGGTAGTTCCATCACAGGTTCCTCAGGCACTTGAAAAGTTGCTTGACAGATTAGAAATGGCCGAGAAAGAACTTAGAACTCTCCAACAACAAAAGTTACAAAATCAAGCTAAACACCTGGCAGAAAAGGCACAAGATGGGGTCGTTGTCGCCAGGCTTGATGGCATGGACGCTAATGATCTTCGCGAGCTCGCGACTTCGGTCCGATCATTGGTCGATATCAAGGTTGTGGTGCTTGCCAGTAAAGTCGAACCCGGCAAGGTGAGTCTTGTGTCCGCGCTTTCAAAGGGCGTCGAGGGTATGGCATCTGATATAATTGGTGATGCCGCTCGATTACTCGGAGGTGGGGTTGGCAAGGGATCAGATCTGGCCATTGCCGGTGGTAAAAAAGACGAGAAATTAGATGATGCACTTGAACTAGCAAGAGCCAAGGCGCTGAGTGGAGATTTCTAAGGTATGAGAAGTCTAGGTATTGACCTGGGATCTAAGAGAATTGGGGTGGCACTAAGTGATGCTAATGGGACTTTAGCATCACCCTATACGGTATTTGAACTTACAGCTGACCTTGCCCAGGTTGTCAGAAACATCAACAAAGTAGTTATTGAAAACCAAGTAGAGACTGTTGTGGTTGGACTTCCCAGGTCTTTGTCTGGTGAACTTGGCCGCAGTGCCACAGAGGCCACGAGAGTAATTGAGATCTTTACAAAGTTATTGGACGCGAAGGTGGAAGTGTATGACGAGCGCTTCTCTACCAAGATAGCGGAGCTTTACATGAAGGACACTGGGAAGTCAATCAAGAAAACCAAAAGGACTATCGACTCAATGGCTGCAGCTGTAATCTTGCAGTCCTGGCTAGATTCAAGGAGTAACGCTAACCATGGCTAGTGGGCGCCACTCGGCTAAAGCTAGAGCCAAGGAGCGCAAAGATCAAGAGCGATCTGGGGTTCGAAGACTAGCAACTGGAAAGGGTGTCGGAGGAACTAATGATGAATTTGAGTATGTCCGTGAGAAGCCAAAGAAGAGTAGGTCAAAACTCACCGCCCCCAAGGCCCCCAATATCGAGTTCTCTAACCCGAAACATGTCGGACAAAGACTCACACCTCCTCAGGGCTATAGCTCGGTTGGTAACTGGGACTACTCTGGTCAGCCTGCAATAATGTCTAAAAGGCGTACCCGTGCCAAGCGTTTGAAGGTTATCCTGATCGTTCTAGCCGTTATCGTCCTAGTTGGATCAGGTGTGGGCTTTTGGGCACACGGGCAAATAGATCCCTCCAATCAAGGGCGCAAGCCTCTCGTGGTTGTCGTGCCAACCGGAGCCACCGGGGCTAGCGTGGCTGATATTCTGGCCAAAAAGGGGATTATTTCCAGCTCAGTGATTTTCCGGCTTTACATGCGGGTGTATCCCGTTACCTCGATCCAACCTGGTCCTTTTGCATTTTTCAAGCACGAAAAGTATTCCGAAATTGAGTCCACGCTAAAAAAGGGACCTGACCAGACACTTCTTGACTATCGCCTAACCGTTCCTGAAGGATTCACTAGTGGGCAAATAGCGCAGTTGGTTGGAAAGCTCCCAGGACACACTGCTGGTGGTTTTGAGAGTGCTCTGGCCTCGGGGAAGCTCAAGTCAAACTACATTCCGGCAAACGGAAATCTAGAAGGTTTACTTTTCCCAGATACCTACTTTATCTCTAGAGATGAATCCGATCTGGAGATTGCTCAACAGATGCTAGATAGGTTCAATCAGATTGCCTCGCAGGTAAATCTCAATTCTCTGGCTAACGGGCTCGGTCTAAGCCCGTACCAAGTCATCACAGTGGCTTCAATTGTTCAACGAGAAGCCATCACACCATCGGATATGGCGAAGGTAGCAGAGGTAATCTATAACCGGCTCAAGGCAAAAATGAATCTTCAGATCGACTCGACCGTGATATACGCCCTGGCAACGATGGGACAGACCGTAACCTCGGAGATAACCATCTCTCAAGAGAAGACTCCAAGTCCCTATAACACGTATCTTCACCCGGGACTACCGCCTAGTCCAATATCTGCTCCTGGTGAGATGGCTCTTCAAGCGAGCCTTCACCCCACTCAGGGGCCCTGGCTTTACTATGTAACAATTGACAAACAAGGTGATGAGGCATTCTCGAGCACGCTAGCCCAGCAGAACGCCAACATAGCCCTTGCGAAGAGGAACGGGGCTTGATCTCAGGTCACACCAAACTGGCCTGTGTGATTGGAGACCCGGTCAAGCACTCAGTGTCGCCTGCAATTCACAATAGTGCTTTCGAGGCCCTTGGATTGGATTGGGTCTATGTGGCCTTGGAGGTATCAAGGTCCAATCTAGCGGCGTTCATTAGCATTTTGTCCGACATTGGTTTTCAAGGCGCCTCAATAACGATGCCCTATAAGGAAACTGTTGCCGGGTTGGTGGATGTCTTGGAAGGCGATGCCCGTAAGATAAGTTCAGTAAATACCATTAGAGTTACCTCCGAGGGTACTTTGGAGGGGCACTCGACTGACGGGCCCGGGTTTTTAGCGTGCCTCAACAAGGAGTTTATAGACACCGAGGGACTCAAGGTTGGTATTCTCGGTGCTGGGGGTGCCGCCCGGGCAGTCTCTCTTAGCCTCCTCAATAATCCAATCGAGTCACTTGTGGTGGTAAATCGGACCCCAGAACGCTGCGATTTACTGGTTGGACTAGATCCAAGTAGAGTTCGAGTTGGTAAGCCCAGCGATCTAGCCTCATGTGACCTTGTAATCAATGCTACCCCGCTCGGGATGGGGTCGAACCAAGGTCTAACACCGGTAGATCCTGGGCTATTTTCGCCAGGCCAGATATATGTAGATCTGATCTACTGGCCACCAGCCACCAAAATGATGGTCGCCTTGGAAAAAAGAGGGGTCCGTGTCGTCAGTGGAATTTCCATGTTGGTGCATCAGGCCGCCTTGGCATTTGAGTTGTGGACCGGGCTCAAGGCCCCGCTCGACGTAATGACCCGGGCCGCCATCAGTCAGTTAATTAGTCAGTCTAATCACTCCTGAAGCCTGGACAGGCGAACTCCCTAAAACCAAACCCTGCACGACTTGAATCGTCTGCTTGATTAGGACCTGGCAACCCTGGCAGCCCGTTTGGCCTCGTACATTCTTTGGTCGGCTAGCTTAACCAACTCCATAGGATCGGTACTTGCGTCGCACTCTGCCAGGGCAATCCCAACGGAAGCTTGCAATGATACCGACTTCCCATTTGCAGTAATAGTTTTTCTTGCAACCTGAGCTCGCATTCTCTCGGAAACTTCTGCTCCAGATTTAGAATGTTCAGGACATAACACGGAAAGGAACTCGTCACCTCCCAGGCGCCCGACCACGTCGCAGGAGTCGGTGGCTTCCACCAGGGCTTCACCCGTGGCCTTTATGGCGGCATCGCCGGCCTCGTGCCCGTATTCGTCGTTGAGTGGTTTGAGCCCGTCGATGTCGACGAAGAGAACCGCAACACTCTCACCTGACTTTCGTCTTTCTGTGACGTTTGTGGTCAAATAGTCAAACACCGCGGCTCGGTTTAGTAAGCTAGTCAGTCTGTCGTGGGTCGCCGCCTCGTAAAGTTGTTGACGCTGTTCCTCTCTTTCTTTGATACGCTTGGCCAGTTGGTCAACGGCGGCCTGAAGAGCTGCCCCAGTCTTTCCAGGGAGCGGGTGGGATAGGTCGGCGTGCTCCAAATCTTCTTCGGCTAGGGCCACGGTCTTTCGCTCGACGGCCTTGAGGGTGGTTGACATGACGTTGAATGCCTCGGTGGTTGTTGCAACCTCCTTGGGGCCAGCATCGTCTAGTTCTTCAAGATCAAAATCTCCACTGTGAATCTTCAAGGCGGCCCCAGAAAGTGCTTGAAGAGGCTTGGTTAGGCTCCGTCCAACAATGAGGACCCCTCCTATACTAAATGCCAGGAGCGCTAGCAGGAACACTATCTCCAAGATAAAGTCCTCTTTGGCAACGCTGGCCTCGTGGTTAGCCTGATTGACCAGGTCGTTAGCGGCCGACTGAACCAGATTGCTTAGATCAGCAACGTCGTAAATTGCCCCCCTGACAGCAACCCCAGCCGCCTTTTCATTGGTCAAAAATGGGGCAGGCCCACCATTTTGAACCAATTTCAAAGCGTTTTGGATGACTTGATTGAACACCTGAACATGTGGATCACGATTCAGCTTGTTCCAAGCAGCTAGGCCACTGGCGCCTATGTTGGGTAGAAACTGCTGGGAGGCCTGTTGAAATTCGTAGCTCTCCTGGGTTAGCTGTAGCTTCGGAGCGGCTCCTCCAATACCCTCAAGAACATCGATTGCATCGCGGTCACTATAGATACCAGCGTCAAAGGTAGCGTAAGTTTGTCGGAGAGCGCTCAAGTGAGTTTCAAATGTCCCGGGAGGATTCCACGCTGAAACGTCAGACTCCAACTTCTGATACTTTGATATCCAGTAGCTGTCCAGGGCATTCGCAAATTTATCTAGGGTTGCCGTTGCTGTGGCATAATCCCCGTGGCCGGCCTCTATCTGTGCGTTAAGCTTTAGAGTCGCCAGGTCATCAGCCTTCAAGGTAGGCGTGGACACGAATACCTGACTTGAACTGAGTAGGTGCTGGGCCTCGGGTAGTGAAATCGACCCCCTCATAAGGTTTATTCCCACTAGGAGACTAACGATCTGCTCGGTTATGCCAATAGTGTTAGCAGATGCAACTAGAATCATTGGAACAGCGGCGTTGTTCATCTGTAGCCTGGCTTGGGCGATCTCCTTTAGAAGAGCAACGTCCTTAGCTGCCTTTTGTGCAAACTGACGGTTGGACCAGCTATTAGAGGCGCTAATCCCGGTCAAAACAGCGATACCTAGCAGGGGAAGCAGCGCAACGAGGGCCAGTACGCTACGCACAGCAGGTCGCCATTTTATCCCAGTTGCCTTGTCGAGCGCGACAGTTGTTACGGGGGCATTTTGGCTGACGCTATCCTCGTCTCTTTCAACGGCCTTGTCTTGCACGCACTCCTCCTAATTGACCGATTCCGTAAATCGCAATACTATCACCGAGGACCCGTTGAGGACGCCGAATTTATAGTTGGCTCCAGCTAGAGGTACATATCTGCTAGTAAAACCCACCCTGGGAGTGCATGTCCCCAGCGGTGCGGGCGGGGAGACTCGAACTCCCACCCCCTGTCGAGGACCAGGACCTAAACCTGGCGCGTCTGCCAATTTCGCCACGCCCGCAAGGGTAAAATACTCGCATAAAATCCCTGAAGTTTCCACCTAGACCGGCAGCGAGGTATACATGCGCGTACCCGGTAGTTCTCCCGTCTATAATAGCCAGGTGAGTTCCAACATAAGTACCGCAAATTCGACCACTTTTGGTGGTCTCCAAAAGCCTACCGGCGCCGATCTGGGATCGAACGTCGGAGCCATGATGGGGGATGTCTACCAGCGACTTTTGAAGGAGAGGATAGTTTTTCTGGGTACTCAAGTAGATGAGAGTGCTGCAAATCTAATCTGTGCACAGTTGCTCCTTCTTGAGGCCGAGGATTCCACGAAAGATATCAGCCTGTATATAAATTCTCCTGGCGGATCAGTCACAGATGGCCTGGCGATCTACGACACCATGCAGTACGTAGCCTGCGACGTGGCCACAATTTGTTTAGGGTTGGCTGCGTCAATGGGCCAGTTCTTGCTTTGCTCGGGAGCTCCTGGCAAGCGGTACGCCCTTCCTCACTCGCGGATCTTAATGCATCAACCGTCTGGCAGGGTTCAAGGTGCTGCTGCAGACATTGCCATTGAGGCAGAACAGATTGCGTATCTAAAGAAGATGATGGCTGAACGAATTGCGTTTCATACTGGCCAGTCCGTAGAACGAATTGAAGCCGATTCTGATCGTGACAGATGGTTTACCGCACAAGAATCCAAAGACTACGGATTCATCGATCACGTTATAGAACGTTCATTACTACAGGTCGCTAGTTAGGACCTGAAGAGGTGGATGAAAACTAGTTCCAAAATTACATGTCTCAAGTTGACCCAAATGGGCTAGACAAAATTGTCGCTGAAATATCAAAGGATGTTGAAGAGAAGATTTCTCTTGGAGAGATCTCTCAAATAATAGAGAACGAGATTAGGAGTGCCTACCTTGAGATCGTACCTGGAAATAACCCAGATGAGGATTTAAGTCGGGCAATTAAGCGGGCAGAAGAGGCTTCGCTGATAGATCTGGTGCCACCTCTAAACTCACACAAAAAATCTGCTCGCTATGCAAAGTTGGCGATTTCGAAGGTAGTAGCTTGGTATATGAACCATGTCGGTGGTCAGCTTAAAGACATGGGCTTGGCTAACAACCAAGTTAACTTGCTGTTGGCTGAGCGCATTAGGGCACTATCGAAAAATGAGCAAGATCAACTATCTCCAGGGATCCTTGCCCAAGCTCCGCGTGCTCAACCGGTTGCCTTTGGCAAGTTATATGACGTGATCGCTCAAGACCTAAAAGAAGCTAAGAGTCGTGTAGAGTTCTTGGGGCTACCTGCTGACCTGAACGAGTCTTTTATCAATTCACCCAGTGAAAAAGTTCGTGTCATTGACGACTATATGATTTCCAACGTTATCAAGCAAGCTCTTGGATCCGTTCTTCTTATTGAAGATCCTGCGTCTCACCTCAAGAGACTTGGAGATAAGACCTTAAGCTTACTTGTCGCCTCCCGGTTTTTGGATGATCTCGGTCCCGTCGAATCGAGTCGTTTGTTGGATCAGAGCATATCAAAACTTCGTGGCAACGGTAGACTAGCTCTCATTACCTGGGCCTTTGGGGAGGACTTCAGATCTAGAAGGTCAGTTCTAAGTGAGCTTGTACAAAGTGATCCCGTTTCGGGTAGAACGTGGTTATATTTGATGCTTTCAAAAGGATATCACTCAATCTCGCTCTTCAATTGCCGCGGTGAACTGGTCATTGAGCAAGCCAGTTCAGGCACATTTCAAGACACGGTACTTTCAGGCTTAGATAATGGTCCCTGGCTGATTCGAGCTAGTACTCCTAGAAATGATTAAGGCCCTTCATCAGTTTATTCCTTGTCTGGTACCTGGTGATGCCATAGGATCTCATACTCTCGAGGTCAGAAAACTTCTTCTAGAGCTTGGTATCGAGACCGAGACCTACGTCGGTGCCGTTGATAACAAAATTGGAATTCAGACACAATTCTATGAAAAGTACGGGACGAGTAGGTTTGCGCGACACAAGCCTAGCGGTGAGATCCTTATGTACCACTCATCTACCGGCTGTCCAATGGCCAAGTTTCTTTTCGACCGACCTGAGCCGCTTCTGGTGAACTATCACAATATTACACCTGCAGACGACTTTCAGGCCTGGAATATCATGGCCGCTAAAACCATGATAGAGGGTAGAGATGAGCTGAACTTACTAGCCAGAAGGACGACACACGCTATTGCGGATTCCACCTACAATGAACAAGAACTTATAGCTCAAGGGTACAAATCTACAAGCGTTGCACCAATTTTATTTGACACAAGGCAATTTGACCGAAAAACCGATCAGCCAACATTAGACTGGTTGACCAGACTCAAGGAAAAGGGTGGGTCAAATATCTTATTTGTAGGACGGGTTGCCCCAAACAAGGCCCAGCACGACATAATTGCTGGTTTTGCTCTATACAAGAGGAATTTTGACGCGAAAGCTCGCTTGTTTATTGTTGGCGGTTGCCCAATTCCAGAGTATCTCCCAACACTTAGAAGATACTCAATGAAACTAGGTGTAGCTGACTCGATTGATTTTGCCGGCTTTGTTGATGATGGTCAGCTTTCAGCTTATTACAAAGGGTGCGATCTGTTCATTTGTTTGTCCGATCATGAGGGATTTTGCGTCCCACTATTGGAAGCAATGTATAACGATTTACCGATTATTGCCTATAATGCGGCTGCTGTCCCTGAGACACTCGGTGGTGCCGGACTGTTGTTGAATAATAAATCTCCAAGCATGGTTGCTGTTGCTATTGAACGTGTAGTCAGAGATGAAGCCCTTGCAAAGCTCATGGTCGATTTAGGCAGGGCTAGACTTGATGATTTTGATTTAGAAATATCAAAAAAGAAATTCCAAGCCGGGCTCGAGCAAGCTTCCGAGAAAATCTAATACTTGCGTGATAGACAAGACGCACTTGATAATTCAAGAAGGATCAATGGAGGGAGTCCATCAATTTATTAAAGCTATGGATCCAGGACGTGAATCCTATAGCAAGGTACTAGAACTACAGTCTTATTTCCGCTCCAGGGGGCTCAGATCAGAAATCTTTGTAGAGGACACTTCTGATGCAAGAGTTGGTGAACTTGGATATTTGCAACACGTCCATGCAGCACAAAAATCGGGAGTGTTGTATCACGCCGATAGAACTAGCCGTCTTGTTGACTATTTATACCGGCGTCCAGAGCCTCTCATGGTGTGGTACTACGGAGTACCTGCCACCCAGTCACTTGAAAAATTTTCTTGGTCCAGTCTCCACGAATATAGCTACTTGGTTACCCAACTGGAAGTACTGTCTCGGCGGACAACCTTGGCGATTTCCAGCTCAGAGCATTTGGATCAAGAGTTAGTTAGCTTGGGATATGAGCGTAGAGCAATTATTCCTATTGCTAATGCCGTTTCGAGCGCATTGTATGTTGCATTAGATGAGAACGAATCGGATTCTAAAGATCGAGCCTGTAACGGTTCCCAGGAGGACATTACACTAGTACTTATTGGGAGATTTTCTCCAGCCTGTCGACTAGAGCAGATCATTGGGGCCGTGTTAGCAATAGAGCGTACAACAAGGATACGAATAGGGCTCGAACTTATTGGGACGTTTTGGGAACAAAACTATGAAGACTTTATTATGGGTCTTGGCAATAAATTCGGACTGGGTGAAAGGGTAAGAATTCTCGGTCATAGGCCTGACAATTTAGATGCCAGTTATCAGGTCGACTATCTATTCGAATTTATAATGGACTCCCAGCAAGTACAGCATGACGTTGTAAGTTTGAAAAATAAAAGTGCAGTCGAGGTCACCAATTCCGCAGGAGTTATAGGCAAGATTCCGGTATTTGAGGGAGTATCTGAGTGGGCAAGCCAAATACTGGCCCTAATTCAAGATCGTCACGTTCCTGGTGTCTTAAACTTGCCGCCACGTTTGAATGCGCTCAAGAGCAGTACCAATTGTGTATTTCAGGAAGAACATGCCCTTGATTATGTTTTTGAGCAAGTAGCTGGGAAACTAGGCAAGCAATCGTGACTACCTCGGAGGCATTTTGGGTGTTTTGGCTTTTAGGTTTCTTGGATAAATTTTGATGGATGACTTTGAAAACTCAATGCGAGACTGGTTTTATCAGTATTGGATAGATCACCAAAATCGACATGAACTTAGGCTATTACTTGATGACCTAGCTACATATGCTGAGCAATTGGAATTAGCTCAAGTTCAACATTCTGACTCCAACTTGATCAAGCAAAGAAATCTTAGGGGGTGGTATCACGCAAATATAGAGAGGGTCGTCAACAGACTTGTCGCATCAAGTAAAATCCACTCTCCACTTGAAAACACTCACTTGTCAGTTGAAAAGATATTATTGTCATTACGTCAAGGTCTAGACTTAGTTGATCAGCGCTTACGCCTGCTTGAGTCGAAATTTGACAACGAAGTAAGAGTTGAGAAATTGGTTATTCAAGAAGATATCTATAGCAGCACATCCGAAGATACTTTGGCCTCACTGTTGCCTGAATGGATTGACAAGTTTTGCGAAGTACTCTTTCAGGAAGTTTCTGAAGCTGATAGTGGTGTAAACATTCTGATAGTAGATTCACCGGGTGAGCAACTTGACCAAGTATTGGCGGAAGTTGCAGGAAGTGTCTATTTTATCGACTTTAATCCAGCACAGGCCTTTGAACGAACTCAAAAGGGGCATATCGCTCTAGTTGGTGACCCCTTTTATAACTTGTTAGTACTAACTGACAAGGTACCAATGAGAGCGGTGATAATTGGTAAATTCCTGTTCCGGCTAACTAGAGCAAGGCGATTAGAGTTTATGGACCACTGTTACGCAAGGTTGCCTTCTGGGGGGATGGTAGTGGTCGAGAGCGCAGAGGATAATCAAGTTACCGCGTCGATACTTAATGCAGTTGGTTTCTCAGTTACTGCTGGATCATCTGTAATTTTTGGGAAAAAAGTACTTTAAAATCATGGGCCAGTTTTCTATCGACCAATTTGTTCCAATGCTACATGCCCATGACGCCGTGGGAAATCATACTTTGAGACTCCAAGATGCCTTGCGCTCAAATGGCTATGATTCAGAAATCTTTGTAGAGCACTTCGATAATGATACAGTCGACAAGACTAAGCTATATAGCGATTTTGAAGATGTGCGCAAAAATGCTGGTTTAATTATCTATCAGTTTGCAACATCGTCAGATATGGTTGCTTGGCTATTACAGAGCCAGTATAGAGTTTGGGTAAACTTCCACAATATAACTCCACCCGAATATTTTGATTCTTGGAATCGAGTTGTTGCCAAAATCCAACGGCGTGCGCAAATAGAGCTTCGACAACTTGCCTCAATTGCCGAAATGGGACTTACGGTATCGAGGTTTAATGAAAGCGTACTAAACCAATTTGGGTTTCGCGAGTGCCGGGTACTCCCACCATTAGTGGGAAGTTCTTCCATGGAGCGAAAGAGTGGTGGGAAAATTGAAAGCAATTACTACCCTCTGAAGTGGTTGAGCGTAGGTCGATTGTCTCCCAATAAATCACTTGAAGACGCAATTGGCGCACTATTTTATTTCAATGAGATGACAGGTCTTGGTGCTGAGCTGACCATTGTTGGGAAGAACTCAATATCACCTTATCTCAATGCCCTCAGAGTACTTGTTCGTAACTTGGGTTTACAGGACAAAGTTGTGTTTGTGGGAAGCATTGGAGATAACGAACTGAGTAACCTATATTGCACTAGTGATCTCTTGGTTGTTAGTTCTAGACACGAAGGGTATTGCTTTCCCCTGGTAGAGGCCATGAGTCACGGACTACCCATAGTTGGAGTTGCTGAAGGTGCAATCCCAGAGGTGTTGGGGTCGAACCACAACACTGTTGAAGCACATGATCCTAAAAAGCTGGCGGCTAAGATTATTGAAATAAGCGAGCGTGCAGAATGGAAAAGTGTAATCGAAAGTAACTACGAACGACTATCTCAACTCAATCTCGACTCAGCTGGGGCCCAGTACATTAAGTTAATAGACGATACGTTGAGAAAGTAAACAAGGCTATGCGTAAGGATGAACTGTTTCAACAAAAACTAAAGGGGAGCATTTATCGGGCTGAAAAGGAAATCGATAATGTTGGTGACCTTTTGGCAGAGAATGAAACGTACCTGAATAAGATTTATATGCAGCAAGCAAGCGTGGGTTCTCGAAGGAATATTCAGGCTGGTGCAGTCACATTGGAGGAACTACTTGTATTTTATTCCAACAGAGGTGATGATAGTTCTGTAGTCGATGAGCATCTAGATTCCTTGGTAACCCAGGTTATAGCAAGTGCGAATATTGACACGCGAGCGCCCACTGCCTCGCAGATTCCGGCTGGGACAATGGGGAAAGGACTACTTGCAAAGTTGATGAGCTGGTATGTCGGCTATGTTGGCAATCAGTTGAATGATTTTACTTCAACAACCGCTAGATCAATTCAGTATCTTGCAAGTAATCGGCAATCGAATAATCGTAGCCCTGGTCAGATTCAAAACAGAATTGACATCGATGTTCCTTTTCCGTTGCTCGGTAAAACCTCATGGCCGAGGATCTTTGACGATGTTTCACATGAGAGAATGTCTAGTCAACACTTTCAAAATGTTCGTTATTTGTGTGGAGATTGGGGTCGGGTATTACATATTGGGTTACAAGACCGAGAGTCGATTTCAAAATTGCATGGCTTCTGCCCGAATTCTTATGGTGTAGTACGCAGTCTAGATTCTTTCTCACAAAGTGAAATTGACCTTTGGGATCTAAGGGTTGATTCTTGTTTGGTGCACCTGAGTTCTGTTGGGGACGCTTCTATCGTCGGACTTATAGTTGAGAACTGCGTTGAAATTTTCGGGCCAATTGAGATTGCAACGTTTATAGGTAATGTTGATCGGATTATTGGCGAAAATGGATTTTGTATTATTTCGTCGATTTCGAACCAGGCCTGGAGAGAGAAAGTTCAAAGCCCTGTGAAAGACTTGAGTTCCTCTGCACCCATTCACCCAGAGACTTGGGTGTATCTCTTTAACAAGATCGGATTTAGCGCACAGGTGATGAGTTGCACGGATGATTCACAAGACCGGTTTTCAGTAGTAGCAACTAGAATACTCAATGAGTATAGGCTTAGCACAGATGGTATTGAACAGGCATGAAGATGTCCTTTGTCGTCCCACGCTATGGCACTGAAATCTTGGGAGGTGCAGAATCAGCGGCGCGTATGATTGCTGAACACCTTGTTGCTCAAAAGAACTGGGAAGTTGAGGTAATTACAACGTGTGCCTTAGACCACATAACCTGGGAAAACAAACTAAACGCAGGTATGAGTGAACTAAATGGGGTGTTGGTCAAGAGATTTGTTGTAGACCGAGGTCGAGAAGAAAAGTTTTTTGAATTGGATGCCAAGGTCAAGGTAGATCCACTTCGTCTTACGTTAGGCGAGTCCAAGGACTGGGTAGAGCTTCAAGGGCCAATAAGCGTAGGATTACTTGAAGAAATTGCCAGGTGCGATAGTGAAGTAGTTGCATTTTACCCGTATTTGTTTCACCCGACGGTTGAAGGTGTCAAAAGGGTAAAGGGCAGAAAGATCCTACACCCAGCCGTGCACGATGAGCCCGCGTTTTACCTAAAGGTATTTGACGAGACGTTCAAAAGTTTTGACGGGTTTGTCTATCATGCCTCGGCTGAACGGAAACTTACCCAACGGGTTATTCAAATTGCTCAAAAGCCTCAAATTACATTGGGATTGGGTACTAGTGACCCACATTGCACTGGAAGTATTATTCGGGACAAGTTTCAACTTGGAACAGATCCCTATATTGTCTCCCTTGGACGCATAGATGAAATGAAGGGTTCGGTGTTCTTGGCTGAGTTTTTTATCGAGTACAAAAAGGCTTTTCCTTCAGAGTGCAAGCTATTGTTTGTCGGACCTGACCTAGTAAAACTTCCTAGCCACAAGGATATCGTCTGCATCGGTCCAGTTACCGAGTCCGATAAATGGGATCTACTGTCCGGTGCTGAGCTTCTTATTTCGCCCTCAGCCTACGAGTCGTTCTCATTGGTGATATTTGAAGCCTGGAAAAGTTCAATTCCCGTACTCGTAAATGGAAGCTGTGAGGTAACCCTTGAACACTGCATAGCCTCAAGAGGGGGCTTATGGTTTGAAAATTTCAAGGAGTTTTGCGTAAAGCTTCATGCAATATTGACCAATCGGGGTTTGCGGGATGAGCTTGCTGGTAACGGGCGAGAGTACGCTATTTCCAGATACAATTGGGAGATACTTATTGAACGCTATTGTGAGTTCGCTGAACGGATTGTGAAGGTAGGAAGATGAAGCACACTACTCGAAGGTTGGGAGTTATTCTAGCTAGTTTTGCCTGCATTGTGACTGTTATTCAGGACGTATCGTTCGCGAATGCTTTTGCCGGGCCTAGTATTTATCAGAAGCTGTTTGTCCGACCACACGTATTTGCAGTGAGCCAAATTCAAACCATCTGGTCGCAAACGTTAGATGACTCTGGTTACCCAGTTGCTCTTTCATCGCCCAATGTTGCCAACTTGGACGGGAAGCCGTCTGTAGTCATTGGCGACAGGGCGGGGAATGTGTATGCTTTTCATCTTTCAGATGGATCCGCGGTGTCAGGTTGGCCATTTCACGCAGGTGGTGCTATTGATGCTACTCCATCGGTTGCTCCTATTAATCCAGGCAACTTGGACAGTGTATTCGTTGGCGTAGGCAATTCTGCTAACCCGACTGTAGGAGGTTATCAGGCAATCACCCCGACAGGGTCTAGCCAATGGTATGTCCCTCAATACAATCCATCCACTGATCCAACGACGCAAAATGGGGTCCAGTCCTCAATGACCGTCGGCAATCTCCAGGGCTCGACCGATGTTATCAGTGGATCCATGGGTGAAAATGAATTTGCAATGAATGCGCAGAGCGGATCGATTCTTCCTGGATTTCCTTGGTATGAGGCTGATTCTAATTTTACTACACCTGCAATTGGAGATGTCCTAGGAAATGGGCAGAATCAAATAATTGAAGGGGGAGACTCCACTGCAGGACTTTCTTATAACACAACTTATCAAAATGGTGGTCACATAAGAGTCCTGGCACCAACCGGCAACCTAAATCAACCAACACCCAACGGTGGATTAATCTGTCAGTACAACACTAATCAGGTCGTTCAATCCTCGCCAGCCGTTGGAATAGTGGGTAGCCAAAATACTTATTCAATTATTGCTGGAACAGGAATGTACTATCAGGGGGTGAGTGATACAAATAGGCTCATATCTGTAAATGCCAGTAACTGTTCACTAGATTGGAGCGTACAACTTGATGGAGCAACCAATTCGAGCCCAGCTTTGGCAGATGTTCTCGGTAACGGTCAACTTCAAGTTATCGAAGGGACAAATATTGGGTCAGGTTCTGGGTCTATCTGGGTACTGGACGGTGACAACGGGAGTACCATTTGGCAGGCCCCAACGACTGGCGCAGTTATTGGATCGGCAGTCACAGCGGATCTTTCTGGATCGGGGTATCAAGACCTATTAGTTCCAACTACGCTTGGTATAGATATTTTTGACGGCAAGACTGGCTCAGACTTAGGGGTAATAGGTGCTACCAGTTTTATTGGCTTTCAGAACTCCCCATTGATTACGGACGATCCCAATGGTTCTATTGGAATTACCGTGGCAGGTTATAACTCTTCCAATCAAGGTGTTATCTATCACTTTGAGCTTCCCTCTTCGAATGGGGCATCGGTGAACGAGGTGGGTGCATGGCCCATGTTTCACCATGATCCACAGCTTTCTGGGCTAGCCCCGACAGTACCGGCGGTGGTTGCAATGGCCCCAACCTCAGATGGAAAAGGTTATTGGGAGGTTGATAGCGCAGGAAATGTATACCCATTCGGGGACGCAACTTTATACGGCTCCGCAAGCAATTTGACACTATCCGCGCCGATTTCAGCGTTTGCAGTTGACTCTAGTAGCACTGGATACGTGCTTGTAGGTGCTGATGGGTCTATCTTTACCTATGGTAGCGCTTCTTATTTCGGTTCGTCTGGCCAGATTAATCCTGGTTTACCTGCCGGAGGGTCAAATTCAACCATATTGACTAAACCAATAGTTGGGGCGGGGGAAGCGGCTAATAATTTTGGATACTGGTTAGTCGCGTCCGATGGAGGAATATTTGCATTTGGTTCGGCCAAGTTCTATGGATCAATGGGGGGTAAGCCACTCAATAAGCCAGTCGTTGGGATGACGGCAACATCTGATGGCAAAGGATACTGGCTTGTTGCCTCAGATGGCGGCATATTTGCATTTGGAGATGCACAGTTTTATGGGTCAACCGGATCTCTGAACCTAAACAAGCCGATCGTTGGTATGACGGCAACATCTGATGGCAAAGGATACTGGTTCGTTGCCTCAGATGGCGGCATATTTGCATTTGGAGATGCACAGTTTTATGGGTCACTAGGGAACAAGCAGATTTCAAAGCCCATAGTCGGACTTGCAATGACTCCGGACGGACTTGGTTACTGGATGGTTGATAGCGCCGGTGGAATCTATCCATTCGGAGACGCACCAAACTTGGGATCGCGAATAAGGCTGTGACCAGGTATATTGCTCACTCAGATCCGTCTTTAGGTAGTGAATTAGATAGAGTGTTTCAAAGATGAGCGCTGTTGATGATGGGATAAAACCCCTGGGGAAACCAGTTAGAATCCTAACGCCTGAAGTTTCGGTTATTTCTCGACTTCAACGTATGTGGGCTGAACGTGAACTTTTAGTGTTTATGGTCAGCAGGGACCTGTCGGTAAAGTACAAGGGATCTGCACTTGGGTTTGCATGGTCTTTTCTCAATCCAGCTTTGACCTTAGCAATTTACGATTTTGTATTCTCTGTTGCCCTTCATAACCCCGTTCCGGATTTTGCAATTTATTTAATGTGTGGTCTGGTTATTTGGAACTTTTTTTTCAATTCGGTCCTTACAGCTTGCGCATCGGTTGTCAACAACAGTGGTCTCATTAAAAAAGTATCTTTTTCGCGTGAAATTCTGGTTTTGAGTTCAATGGGAACAGCCGCTGTATTTTTCTTCTTTCAAGCGATTATCTTGACGGTTGTTCTAGCTCTTTTTCATTTAGTACCACAGACGCCTTACGTATATTTAGTTCCTCTTGCGCTAGTGGTCCTTATAATCTTCACGTCTACTCTTTCGATTTTCTTTTCAGCGGTAAACGTATATTTCAGAGATACCTATCACATCCTTGAGGTTCTCTTAATGGCATGGTTCTGGGCTACGCCAACTGTATACACCTGGCAGGTTGCCTCTAGTGGCTTGACTCATCATCATTTGACATGGATTTATTTGGCCGATCCAATTGCGCCAATTATCTTGCTAATGCAAAGAGCCTTCTATGGCAACCCACTAGCTGGAGTTGCTCGAACTGCAGGAATGAAGGTCCCGCCACCTGCACCTCACACGCATTATTTGGCTAATTTTGATCTGAGTTGGTATCTCAAGGATTTCGGTATAGTCATATTGGTGTCGTCGATACTCTTCGTACTATCGTTGAAGCTTTTTGGAAAGCTAGAGGGCAACTTTGCGGAAGAGCTGTAGTTGATGACCTCATATTCTTTAGAGGTTGTAGATCTATCTAAGCATTTTAAGCTTTACAAAGAGAAGCATACGTCAATTAAGGAAAAACTTATCCGTGGGATGAGATCATCTTACGAAGAATTTTGGGCTCTTAGGGATGTAAATATTCAAGTTGAGCCTGGGGAAACCGTTGGGTTATTAGGGCACAATGGTTCTGGAAAGTCTACCCTGCTAAAGTGCATGGCGGGCATTTTACAGCCGACTACCGGAAAGGTATGTTTGCGAGGATCAGTCGCCGCACTTTTGGAACTTGGAGCTGGATTTCATCCCGACCTTTCAGGAAGAGACAATATCTATCTAAATGCTTCTTTACTGGGATTGAGCAAACGCCAAATTGACTCGAAGTTCGAAGAGATTGTCGAGTTTTCTGAGCTTTCACAGTTCATAGACAACCAGGTGAAATTTTACAGCTCGGGCATGCAGGCGCGTCTTGGTTTCGCTGTAGCCGTAAACGTTGACCCTGACATCTTGCTGATTGACGAGGTATTGGCTGTTGGGGACGAGAACTTTCAACGAAAATGCATTGACAGGATCAACCAGTTTCAAAAAGCTGGCAAGACCATCGTGTTCGTTACACATGCAGCTGACTCTGTACGGCAGATATGCGACAAAGCCTTCGTACTCGACCACGGAAAGGTGGTGGCATTTGGAGCCCCCGGAGAAGCAATTCGGGTATTCCGTGAATATATGATGGCAAGTTCAGGTATCAATTCACCGCAGCTCGGAGAGGTGCTTGAAAACAATTTGGTAGATCAAGGGAAGGAAACCCTAGGTACAGGTGACATTAGCATTGAAGAGGTAGTGATAGAGAGCAACGGGTCAGGGCATATTCTTTCAGGAGATCCCATGCGGGTTCGTTTGCACTATAATGCGAATAGAGCGATTAACGATGCTCAATTTGGAGTATCGATCTATTCTGGCAATGAGCTGTTTTTCTCTGCAACCTCGCAGGGCCACGGGGTTGACGTTGGCATTTTAGACGGAGCTGGTGAGATAGTATTTGATTTTGCAACTGTTCCCCTCCTGGACGGAGTCTATAAGATGACCTTTGAGGTACGAGGGGTCGAGAGTGGGTCTGTGTATGCATGGAGAGAGCAGGTCGACCATTTTGAGGTGGTAAATCCGGGCAGGGACGTGGGAGTGGTGGCTTTCCCGGTGGCCATGAAAGTAGTCTCAGTCGCCAAGTAGTAGAGTTATATCTAAATGGCCAATCATGGAATAAAGAATAACTACAGGCATAAGTATCTCGATAGAGCACTTGTGAGACTAGGTAATCAGAGATTACTTGGTCAGTTTGTCGCAGGGTTGTTTGCATTCTTGATAACCACCTTCGGGATTGTTGGTCGGTCTGTAGGAGAAGTCATACCTCACGCGGTTTATCCCAACAGTCAAGTCGGAGTTATTGGGCATGGTTGGGGACATGGATATGGGATGGGTCAGTGGGGGGCATTGGGATATGCTCTTGACGGCGAAAGTTACTCATGGATTTTATCTCACTACTACGGCGGAACTTCTCCAAAGATTGTGGGAAACTCAAATATTAGGGTCGTTATAACTGGTGAGGACGGTCTTACAACCATTGTGACGTCCCAGAGCCCCTTCACGGTTGACAGCTACACAGTTCCGGCCAACCAAGCGGTGATGTTGGTTGAGGCACCCAACAGTCAATGGGCAGTATATCAGGGCCCCGGATGTGGTGGACCATGGGCCTCAAAACCACTAGAGACAGTCTCCAGTCCACTTATCTCTCCTTCGAGTTCCAGTACAACAGCAACATCTAGTCAAGTTTTACAACTATGTCAATTACCAGCCAATGAATACCTACGAGGAGATATCGAACCAGCCTTATACCAGGGCTCGTCTAGGACCGTTAACGTTTTGCCGATAGAATCCTACTTGAGAGGGGTCGTCCCTTCAGAGTCTCCGGCCTATTGGGGGACTTTGGGCAATAGCGGTCCACAGCAGGAAAACTGTGGATTTCAAGAACTTGAGGCTCAGGCAGTGGCGGCACGTTCATATGCACTGTCTGATTTAGGTGAATTTGGATACGCAGATATTTGCGATTCAACACAGTGTCAAGTCTACGGTGGATTGAGTTCTGAAAATCCTCTCACAGATGAAGCAATTTCCGACACAGCAGGCGAGGTTCTTGAAAATGGCCAAGGGGCAATTGCTAACACAGAATTTTCAGCCTCTACGGGTGGATATACATCGGGAGGGAGCTTTCCAGCGGTACCAGACGCTGGCGACTCGGTTTGTGTGCCAAGTGCCTGCAATCCAAATCACACCTGGCAGGCGTCGATCCCCGTTTCTCAGGTCGAAGCTACCTGGCCTTCAATTGGCACCCTAGTAGCGATCTCGGTGACTTCCCGGGATGGAAATGGGGATTTTGGAGGGAGGGCTAAAACGGTCCAAATTACGGGTACAAATTCAAGTCTGACAGTAGGTGGAACTACTTTTGAAGCTGATTTTGGACTAAATTCCAATTTTTTTGCTTTTACCGGAACTCCAAGTGGCGGCACTGATGGATACTGGCTTGTCTCCTCTACGGGCTCCGTATTTCCCTTTGGTCAGGCCGGGTCATTTGGATCACTCAGTGGTAAAGCGATAAATGGATCTATTGTAGGAATCGTACCTACGCTAGATATGAACGGTTACTGGCTTGCCGGAACCGATGGCTCCGTGTATGCCTTTGGGGATGCGATCGATTACGGAAACGTGAAAGGACTTTCACTGAATCCTATAGTTGCGATAACGTCAACACCTGACGGCAAGGGATATTGGTTAGTTGCGAGCGACGGAGGAATCTTTGCTTTTGGCGATGGTCAGTTCTATGGGTCCATGGGTGGTAAAAGCCTAACTCGGCCAATTGTTGGAATGACTTCAACTCCTGACGGGAAGGGATATTGGTTAGTGGCTGCCGACGGAGGAATCTTCGCCTTTGGCGATGCCCAGTTCTATGGGTCAACTGGGGCCATGACTTTGAACGAACCCATTATCTCGATGAGTTCGACGAGCAGCGGCCAGGGGTATTGGCTAGTGGCATCTGACGGGGGGATCTTTGCTTTTGGTGACGCGCAATACTACGGCTCTCTCCCCGGGGAAGCCGTTTATTCAACTGCTACCTCGATGGTGACCACTCCAGATGGGCTTGGATATGAAATTGCTACGTCAAACGGCGAGGTCCACGCATTCGGGGATGCCCCGCTTTACGGGGATCTTTCAGTGCCTGATCCTGGATATTCGGGAACGATCGCCTCAGTTGCATTGCGCGTGGGCAACTAGCTCAAGACAGTACAAAGTACTTATATAGGTAACTTTCTAAAAATTGATCTCGGTAATGCCTGGAGAATCATAAATACCAGACGGATTGCGGGTGGTACCCAGATAATCACCTTGTCGGTTCCTAGGGTCTGAACGATTGCATTAGCCACATCTTCGGGTTGTCGTGATAGTGGTGACGGTTTCATAGCTCTGGTCATTTTGGTATGTATAAAACCGGGTCTTACAATGTGCAGTCGAATGCCATCGCCTTCAATCTTTTCGGCAAATCCCTGACAGAAGCTGTCAATAGCTGCCTTAGACGATCCGTAGACAAGATTTGACTCTCGAACTCGTACCCCCGCCACCGATGATAGAACAACAATCTCACCTCCGCCTTGAGTTTTCAGTTGGTGAGCCACCTGTAAGAGGCACGAAACTACTCCACTATAGTTGGTATCGATTACGTTCAAAACGCTGGAAGGATCATCTAGATTCTCGTCACCGAGGAGCCCAAATGCAATGACGACAAGGTCAATTTGTCCAAGCTTGGAAAAACACTCCTCAATCATATTGTGGTGATTCTTCCGATCAAAAGCGTCAAAATATCCGGTAAAAACCTCTGGAATACTATTAGTTAGACTTCCAGATATCTCGGGTGCGGGTGAACTTGCGTTAAGGGTTGGAACAATTGACGATAAAATCTCATTTGCCGCCGAGTCCAGTTCATCTTGTCGACGTCCCGCTAATAGGACACGCCTACAACGTTGGGCAATAAGCCTTTTCACCGTAGCTTTGGCGATATCAGATGAACCTCCCAATACCAGAACGCTTTGGGGTTGCCCGAGGGAATTCTTCAATACACTTCCTTTCAGATAAGCTCAAGTCGCCTTGACAGATCTGATGCCATAAGACGTTTTGGATCAAGCCGATCTCGGATGGCTCTCCATTTTTCAAGTTCCGGATACATCCTTTCGACATGCCTCGGATCAAGCCGGGAGTCTTTAGCAAGATATACCCTGCCTTTTGCGCCTACTACAATTTCATCCAGCTGATCTAGGATTGAACCTACTCTTGGATTGGCCAGACCGATATCCACAGCAAGTGTCCAACCGGGAGTAGGAAAGGAAAGATAGCCTCCACTAGGAAGGCCAAACCGTTTTAGAACTGCCAAAAACGAAGACAGTCTTGAAGAGCTAAGAATTTCAAGTATTGAACGCAATTCTGGCTCACAGCCAAAGGGTACTACGAACTGATATTGAATAAATCCATTCTTGCCATAAAGACGGTTCCAGTGTCCTATTGCGTCTAAAGGATAAAAAAACTTTGGAATAGGACTTAGTTCAGTGCACGATTTGGCAGGAGACTTCCGGTACCATACCTCGTTGAATGCAGATACAGAGAGGCGGTTAAGTGTTGATACCGGAGGTGTTACAGGTATGGAAATACGGGTCCTTAGTTGTTTTGATGTGGAATTTCTAAATCCACTTATGGACTGGTGTAATAGTCCTGAAACTCCCCGAGTGGTCTTACGGGGCATGTCGCTACTTGTGGCATGGTTGGCTTGGGTAAGGACCGACCTTCCCAAGGCCCCTCCAGTGGCCAAACAATCAATCCAAGCTACCGAGTACCTATAGAGATTGTCAGTAGAACTCATAAGTTCAATTAGCTCATCTAGATTTTGGGCCCTCTGGGTTGTGACAAGCATTTGGTCTGATTCAATTGGCAGCAAGGAAAGCTCAACTTGCTCGACAATTCCGGTAAGACCGAGTCCACCAACCGTGGCCCAAAAAATCTCGCTAGTATCGTCGGATGGCTTTGCGTTAACGATACCTGACGGAGTTAGAAGTTTGAACTCGCGTACGTGAGACCCTATAGAACCATCTTGGTGGTGATTTTTGCCATGGACGTCACACGCAAGGGCTCCTCCGAGTGTGACAAAGCTTGTACCAGGTGTTACGGGTAAAAACCACCCTTTTGGTATCAAATAGGTAAGTAACGAATTTATAGACATTCCAGATGAAACTGAAATAACTCCAGACTCAAGGTCTTCGCGTAGCAAAACCTCTTGCCCGGACATGTCAAATACAGTGCCCCCACTGCATTGCGCTGCATCACCGTAACTCCGTCCCAAGCCTCGAGCAATCATTCCACTTCTAAGTGCTCCAGGGGCAAAGTGCCGTAACGCTGATCGAAGCTCCTCAGGGCTTTCTGGAGTAACCACGTTACTCATGGCCGTGGGAGTGCGTCCCCAACCTGACAATTTTTGCATCTGTTCTTTCATCTCGGTCCTGGCCAGTATACTCCAAGCAAAAATACAGCCAACCAAATAAGACCGGTAATTTGAAGGCGGCGGTCGCCCAGGACAATTTCCTCAGGAGCACCTCCCTTGCCAGTGTCAAGAATAAGTGCATAGCGCAAAACAATAATCAAAAACGGTACAATTGAAAGTCGAAAAAATATAGACTGGTCTCCGGGATGAGCGGCTTTCTCAAAAGCCCACAGGCAATAAGCGGTAAGGGTAACTCCTGAAGAAACTGCCCTGACGTATCTGAGATAGGCAAGTGAGTACTGGGAAAGTGTAGACCGATGGCTGGCGCGCTCTACGCCAAGGTCCACATGTTCGGCATGTCGTTTTCCTGCCACCATAAATAAGGAGCCGGACATGGTAACAATCAAAAACCAGTCAGACAGGATAACCCCGGTCGCAATTCCACCAGCGATAGCTCTAAGGGCAAATCCGGATGCTACCGCGACCATATCTACTACAGGTTCATGCTTAAGCCACAAGCAGTAGCTAATATTGATAACTACGTAAGTACCCATTACGAAAAGTAATCTTGGTGTTACAAATATACTTCCAGCTAGGAGGGACACGATAATTAGGACTACCCCAATTGTCGTTGCTAATGAAACTGAAAGCTCTCCATTTGCGACTGGTCTAAAGCGTTTTGTGTGGTGCAATCTGTCGGCAGCCGCATCCAAAGAATCGTTTAAAAAATATACTCCCGAGGCCATGGCACAAAAAAGCAAAAATGTCGCAACGCTTTGCGAAAGTTTTGTTCCATGCGAGAGAACTCCGGCAGCTCCGGGAGCGGCAAAAACAAGAACATTCTTTATCCACTGCTTTGGTCGAGCGGTTGAAACGATGGCCTGAAAATGTGTTCGGGCTTGGAATTGGGGGTTTGGATCAGGGCCAAGGTTTGCAGCTAGCATCAAGCTCAAGTTTAGGCGCCTTGCCGGACAAATGGTGTCAATTGGCGTGAGCTTCATTTGACCGCACTTGATGATTTGCAAAATTAGATAGTCTCAATCAGGATAGAGTTATGATAGAAGTTCAAGACCTAAAAGACCAGGTCATAGCTATAATCTTGGGAAAGGGATATCAGAGGCGAGATCAACCCTTTCAGCTATCTTCTGGCGGATTTAGCCACGATTACGTGGACTGCAGGAAAGCGCTCGGTAGTGGATCAGATTTGAGGGTAGCTGCGAATGCGATTTTGGCAATGTTTGATAGCATTGGCCTTACCTTTGAGTTGGTTGGTGGCCTAACTATGGGGGCAGATCCTATTTCTCACGCGATTGCGATTGAACGTCAATTGGGTTGGTTTTCAGTACGCAAACAGGAAAAATCTCACGGGACCGGAAATAAGATAGAGGGATCTCAAGTTACACCCAACTCAGCCGTGTTATTGGTTGAAGACGTGGTCACCTCGGGTGCTTCTATCATTCAGGCCTATGGGGCAGTAAAGCAAGCTCAAGCGAATGTGGTTGCCGCAACCTCCTTGTTGGACCGAGGATCGCGGGCTAAAGCTGAATTTCACCGCCTGGACGTTCCCTATTATCCACTGCTTACTTACCAAGATCTTGGGATTGACCCAATTTAACCCGGACTAAACTGTGAGGCGATAAAGGGACATCGTGATTAGCCCCGCCAATCAATTGACGTCGGTATTCCAGCTCGTTTCCTATAGTTTTGGGTCCACTCAATTACGGTTTCGGTGGGTAAGGGTTCCGAGATTCGAAATCCTTGAAGTTCATCGACTCCAAGTTCAATCATTTTATCCATTCTTTGGTTCTCCTCAATGGCTTCAGCCACTATAAGAACTCCAAACTCGTGACCAAGTTGGACTATCTTTTGAACGAGATCAATATCTTTGGGATCGTCTAGAGTAAGTAACGAGTTGTCTAGTTTAATCTGATCTACCGGCATTTTAGCTAAGTAAAGTGGGGCGACCCGCCCACTACCACAGTTATCAATGGAAACTCTAACGCCTAAGGTTCTAAGTATATTTAACGAACCAGATGATCTAATAGCCGGATCTCTAACGGTCTCCTCTGACATTTCAAGGACAATCTGCCGAGGAGCCAAATGGGTCATTTCTATAACTCTTTCAACGGTTTCAGCAAGAGGATAATTCAATATGTCATTGCTAGTTAGATTGATTGACACACTTGTAGTGAGGCCGCCTAAGTACCACTCCAGACACTGGTCTGCAGCTGTTTCAATGACCCACCGTGTCAACTCCCATTCCAGCTCGCTACCTTGAATATAGTGCAAAAACTGTCCTGGGGAGAGTTTACCAAAACGAGGATGATTCCAGCGGATCAAAGCTTCAAATGTAGATACGTCTTTGTTTGCGAGTGCTATTTGAGGAAGATACTCGAGTATAAATTGACCGTTCGAAAACCCTTGGAGGATATCCTCATGCGAAATTGCTAGCTGAAGAGGAACAAATTGATCTTCTTGGTCCGATAAACGTTTAACGCTTTCAGAATCCATCACCGAGAGCTTTGTAGCTTGAAACTCTCTATAGGACATGTTGAAAAACTCTGTCGAATCGACCGGACCTCCCAACCAGCCAAAAGGTGCTAGGTAAAACGAAAGTAGTATCGCTTGATTATCTACATAAAAAGGTAATCCCAATACATCCTTTAATCTTGTAACTACCTTATCTAAGCCAACATCTGAGACGCCGGTTGTCATCACCACCGCGAAAGTGTCTTCAGAAACTCGCGACAAGTAGTCGCAGTCCCGCAGCGTAGTCTTCAGTCGGTCAGCAAGCTCCTTCAAGATAACATTCCCAGAGCGATATCCCATGGTAAAATTTATGTCTGAGAAATTGACGATATCTATGAGCAACATAGCAATGGGTGACTGTTCACGTTCAGCATGTCTCATTGAATGCTCAAGACGGTCATAGAATAGTACTGTATTTGATAAGCCAGCTATCGGGTCATAGATTAAATCGGACGCTAAAAGTTTGTCCGAAATCGAAGAACGTCTTCTAAGGTCAAGTATAAAATTAGCCAAGGAGCCATCGGCAGAAACGAAATCAAGATAGTCAATTTGATATGAATTAAGTTCAAGTGGTTTTGTCGGGTTTCCGGCCAAGATAACAAAGTTTGTATCGGATCTGCTGAAAATTGGTACTGCTACACAGCCCCGCATAATAGGTTTAGGTCCTGATTGGATCTGAGGATTGGAATAGATAAATCTGGAGTTTCCGTCAGCATCTCGAACGAGTTCTCCGGAATTATCCGAAAACCCTTCGGTCGCCCACATATCTTTAGTGACGTGCACTGTTCGTGACCTAAAGCTATCTACAACACAGCTTAGTGCGTAAGGACCGGTGCCTACGGTTGAATCATTCGGAAGAACTTCAACGCTGCTGCATTGAAGTACATCACAGATATTACGTTCAATTCTTTGAAGTCCCAGATCGCTTTGATCAATATTTTCAATGGTGGCCCAACTAACGCTAGTCTCCGGCTGTAATGCCATTGAAAGACCTTGTGCCGATGAAAAATACCTCATAAGCAAGTCAATTAGGTGAGACACCTCGCTAAGGAGGTAGTAGTCGGCGGGACCAAATGATCCAGTGCCGCCAAGTTCAAAGGCGATAACGCCAACAGTCACTGAGTAGCACGTAACTGATATACCAACTATTTCCACCCATACCGCAGGCTCCAACGGAAGTTTGCTCTCTACGAGTACGGGTACTTGAGAGTTCAGGAATTTCTCAAGGCAGCTAATGTTTCCTGAATCATCACAGGTGAGATCAATTAGTTCAGTGGAAGAGTGGGACTGTACAGATGAGTATAATACGGCCGGTCGAATTCGGTTATAACTTAGCTCGTCGAGCACTTCATTGATGATAAATCTATGGCGAATATCTTTCAGCATGTGTGAAGTTGATGAGTCAAATAAATCTCTCCAACTATCAACTAGCCAGATCGATCCACCTTTAGAGTGCATTCGATTAGAAACGGACTTTGCTATCGTCTGAAGTGATTGTTGTAAAGACCCGGTCCGAATACATTGGGCAGCGAGGCTTGCCAAGTAGTAAGTGTCGTTCCGAATATCGGGGACTAGTTCTTGGCTCAAAAGTTTACGAAGTGGTGCCACAATAGCAGGAAGTATTGCCGATCTATCGGTATCAAATAACCTGGGAGGACTAATTAGGATAAACCCCACTGTCATACCATTGGCTCGGACCGGCTCAGCTTCCAGGGATTGTAAGCCAGCTTCTAATTTGAAGCGCGCCTCTGCCAAAGACCCGAGGCTAGACAGGCCTGGCCCAATAGATCCACCTAAGTCCATTGAGCTCACAATAGAAGGAAATTCTGTAATCGGAATAGACTGGTATTGTGGTGAAGTAGTGATTTGTGTGCCATCTAGGTTTAGTCCGCCGATGAGCGTTACCAGTCCGTCCGACTGATCTCGGTTGGTTGAATAAAACTTCCATATCGTTATGGATTCAGAAGCGTATAGTTCAATCAGAGAAGCGCATACTGATAGTAGCTGATAGTATTCGGGCTCAGAAAGCATAGAAGAAGTACCAGGCTGCATTGTCATGACTTGGATGGTTGGTGCTGAGAATTGCCTACTGGCGACCTTGCCAAAACACCTAAATAGGAGTCGAGAACCACCTTATCCCTTAGCACCGTACTCGGAGTTCCAGAACTTATTACCTTGCCGAGGTGTAGGCATACTAGAGAATCAGCTAACTGGCTGATCAAGGGAATATCATGCTCAACCATTACAATCGTCGTTCGAGTTGTGCGCTTTATTACCTGCAAGAGATCGCCAAGAGCTCCCCGTTGGCGCTGGGAGACTCCTACCGTCGGTTCGTCGAGCAGTACTATCCGAGGCTTGCTTGCAAGAACACAGGCAAGTTCTAAGAGACGTCGGTGAAGGTTGCTAAGTGAGGAAATAGTTTCAAACCCAATATCTTCAATTCCAAATTCTTCAAGGACTTCAAACGTGCGATGTTTGACTGCCTTTTCATGGTGCCGAGCTTGCTTGATTCTAATCGCGTAGGCCAATGGATCGACGAGGGTATTTGGAGTCTCTATGGCGGCAGCGAGAACTTCAAAAGGGGTTAGATTGGGGAATAGATCAGAATTCTGAAAAGACCTTGCCATTCCCATTGTGGCTCTTTGGTGGGTAGGCATAAAAGTGACTTGATGGTCGAGCATTCTTATCTGTCCAGTTGCTGGGAGAGAAATACCCGAGCAGATGTCCAAAAGAGTCGTCTTTCCTGATCCGTTTGACCCAATAATCCCAAGTACTTGGCCTGGATATGCTGAAAAAGATACGTTGTCAAGAGCCTTTATCCCACCAAATGATTTGGAGATATTACGCCCAGATAAAGCCGAAGTTTGGAACATACCGGAAGTGGCCTCACCTTTTCTCTTTGTCGACGGGGGAGTAGTGCTGGTGTGTTCTGCCTCGGTAAGATCGCGCCGCTGGGCTGATCTAAGAAAAACCGATCGCATATAGTCCTGACGAGTAATCAATTCTGGTGGTGGACCGGCAAAAGCGATTTGTCCATTTTCCATTAAAATTACACGATCACATATAGAGGTAGCTAAATTGAATGACTGTTCAGCCAGTACGATTCCTACACCGGCTCGAGCAAGTTCCTTTAGAATATTGGAAATTTGGGATATTGGATTAGGCGAAAGTCCCTGTGAAAGCTCGTCGATCAAGAGCACCCTTGGACGACACAAGAGGGACTGGGCAACACACAGCATTTGGCGCTCTCCGGAAGAGAGATCACCAGCCTTTACACTAAGTCGTTGAGCAAGAACCGGAAATATCTCCAGTACCCATTGGAGCCCACGTTCTTGGGAGGATTTATCCTTTCTAAGCATCCAGGTTGCCAATTGAAGGTTAGCAGCTACTGTGAGTGACGGAAAAACACTCTTGTCCCTGAAACAAGCAATCAAGCCTTGATTTGCACGTTGTATTCCAGTGAGTCGGTGGAGCCGCTTACCTTGATATCGAATTATTCCGGAAGTCGCTGACTTATCGCCTGCGAACACTTCAAGAAAGGTTGACTTGCCCGATCCATTGGCCCCGACAATCCCGACAATTTCCCCGGGGAAAAGAGAAAAGTCAATGCCCCGTAATACAAGTCTAGAACCGTCGCGATATTCCAATGAAGAGCTTCCCATAAGCTCACTTTGAATGGTGTGATGTGGGTCGTTATTAAGTCTAGCGCGATCGCCTCCCGTGAAAGATGCGGGGATAGTTGCCCCAAGAGGATGTTTCTCCCTCATTTGCCGCTCAAGAGCCTCAATTCCCAAGATTTCGTCAACAACATTTTTTAGGCTCTTTGACTCAATGGGAAGTTTTAGATGTTGGCGTAACACAAGAGATTCAAATCCCTTGTGTTGCTCTGTGGAAGAGGTGGACTGCTCGTATTGTGAATCATTTTGGTCTGCCTTGATTCGTGACTTGGCAACTAAGTAATCAAGAGGGCCTCCAAGCACAACTATTGTTACCAGCGACAGAACTCCTAAAATAAAAGATTGCCAAGTCGGTGATAAAAAATATGTACTAGTTTCAAAAATTAGTCCCGAAAAAATAACACCAAGTGAGGAAGAAACACCACCAATCAAACATGCGAGGAATAGAGATAGTGCTAGAGAAATCGTGTACTTTGGCACAATGCTCAATGATCCTGCCGTCAAAATCCAAAGAGTACCTCCAATACCGGCGATCGAACCGGCAAATGCTGCAGATATTGAATTAGCACGGATAGGTCCAACGCCGAACACTGGGGCAACATAACGGTTATCTTTGGACAAAGCCATCTGCCTGCCTGGCCTTGCGGTCTTTATATTCGTGGCCACAATGGTGCAAATGACAAGACATACCAGCGAAAACAAAAGCAGCCTATAAGGAGTATTCAGCTCAATTGCTCCAAGTATTTCCGGTCTCCTATAGAGGTGACTGTCTAGCCAGGCAATATTTGTATGCCTATTGATCCAATACTGGGCAACAATTACCAGCAAGAAAGTAGTTATCAGTGGCAACTCTAACGAATTATTCGATACCGCTAAAGCTAGTACTAAAGATAAAAGAGTGCCTAAAAGCGCACCAACTAAAACTGCAACAACAGCATCGATATGAAAGTGATTTTCAATAGTGATCATCAGCAATGCTATAGAGAGGCCTATGGCAAATTGACCTACCCCCATAGAAATTGACCAGTTGGCAGCCGCCGCCGCCGACAGCGCAAACACTATTGCTATGGAACAGTAAGTTATGAAAATTAGTGAATTGTCAGGAAGTGAACCTGATAAAGTCACGGCCGTAACGAGAATTAGAACTCCCAGGATAATGCTTGCTACTGTCCGGGATTGATTTGGTTGGGGCCACCACCTGAGAGCGAATGTTGGAAATCTTCCAATTGTCTGGGTCGATTCCGCGCGAGATAGTACTCGGTTGCGGTTAACAAGTATCGCACCGACGACGGCTATCAAAAGGTCAAGTGCGACGACATCCAAATAGTGCCAGTGAAATCTACGGCTTGTGAGAATATCTAAAAATGCAATAAAGAACGTAACAGGAATCACGTTTATTACATTCTTGCTTCCTACCACTGCAACCGTACAGAGTGGTACAACTAAAACAAGAAACACGTTCGTAGAACCCGGTAACGATGGTTTTGAAGTTCCTAGTGAGATAAGTCCAACAAAAGCCGGGACTAAGGAAGATATTATCCAGTACAATGCGAACACGCGACTAACGGAGATGCCAAGACGCGATGCCTGCTTTGGTGAATCGATATCGGCTTGAACTATGTAGCTCGCCAACGAACTTCCAGGGGACTTCTTCACGAACCATACATATCCGATCGCCGTGGCGAAAAAGACGAGGTCGATCCATGATATTTTGGCCTGGAAAACGGTGACAAACACCCCCGACAAAAATGAAAACTTAGTTGGGGTATGAAGTAGTCCAAATCGGCTGTCAAGGAGGTTTATTGCCGACAAGGCAACCATAGCGATTGAAAGAGTTGAACCGATTACATACAGATTGGATCTTCGAACATTGTTAGAGAGAACCAGAAAGTTCATAACTAACCCTATTAGAACCGAGGATAATAGCCCCAGGGCAAGACTGGCAAGCTGATCTAGATTGGTCTCAGACCGAAAGTATTCACTAACGGCTATGGCCAAAGCTGAAGATACTCCTTGAGCTAGATTTATAAAGCGTCCGGATCGATAAATTAAAAGTATTGACGTGGCAAAGACAGAAAAAAATGAACCGGCTACTATTGAAGAAATGAGGATCTGAGGGATTGAGTTCACGGTCTAGACTTTTCACTGAGATGTTTTATACCTGATTCGAAGGATTGCCGATGGGCCCGATTAGGTTGGACTCGACTCGATAAAGGCCTTTTCTTGGTAGTGGTTTTAGTCCATAAGTAATCCGGGAAAAACCTCTCACTGGAGGCACCAACCAAGCTTCTCCTGTGCACACTCTGAACACTGTTTTGAGTACTTGGTTTAGGTAAGGGCTGGGATTTACTCGGAATCTGGGATTCTAAAATTAGGTGTCCCATGGCTACCAGTACGGTTGCAGTGATCAATGTACGCCAGTACTTGGAAAACATCGAGTGCGGCGCCGATGCCATGTCGGATCGGTCAATTTCAGCCAATCGCCGTTGCCTAATATCTCGACTCGCTAAGCCAGCCGGGACATAGCTCAGCTGCCCATGGGATCGTGGCTCAGTATCCTTGGCATGGGAAAATCTCTTCATAGTCCAAGTCCTAGGGTAATCTTCAGATTCTCAACCTTGCTTGTAAAGTGTATTATTTTATCTGACCGAGGTGGAATCGGGATAAGATTATATCGTCCGCTTGATTTTTTTCATAATTATGTGATAGAACACTCTTCATGCGACGGGATATAAAACAAGAAGATTATATTAGGCTACTAAACTTCCGGATCGGTCTGAGAACCTTTCTGCGGTGGTCGGAAGGGGAGGCCGAAAGTGCTGGAATAACTCCGGCCCAACACCAACTTTTGTTGGCGGTAAAAGGGCATGATGCTGATGAGGGGCCGTCTATAGGCCAGCTTGCCAACTATCTCTTACTCAAGCACCACAGCGTCGTTGGACTTGCTGACCGCGCCGAGGAAGCTGGGCTAATTTCTAGGGTAAACGATCCAATGGACCATCGGGTTGTTAGGATAAAGATCACCAACAAGGGCGAAAGAATTTTATCTCAGCTTGTCGCGACATCTCTTGACGAGCTAACTAGAGCCGGGGGACAGCTGGAGAGACTTTGGAAAGGGATTGACGCTCCGCCGTCATATGCCACTAAGGGGCTGAGAAGTGCTCCAACTCAAGGAAAGACCAAAAAGGTTCCTGCCAAGAAATCGGCGGCAAAAAAAGCTTCCACCAAAAAGGCTCCTACCAAAAAGTCCCCTGCCAAAAAAGGGGCAGCTAAAAAAGTTGCGAAAAAGGCAACCAGCCGACGCAGGTAGTTTGGCTAGTCTCTAAAAAAACTTCTCTAACGAAGTCGTTGGTAAAGATAGAGATCTGTCATTGCTGAATGAAAATACTTTCAATTCGGTGCTTCATATCTGAGTCAATTTTAGATATAAGATCAATAGCTTTCAGGTTCTCATCAACTTGTTCAGGACGTGATGCCCCGGTTATCACAGATGAAACGTTCTCGTTGAGACAACACCAGGCAATTGCAAGTTGAGCTGGAGAGCAACCCAGCTCTCGCGAAATGGGGATAAATTTCCCTACTTGACTGTTTCGGGATTCGTCGAGCAACATATCGGCTAGCCACTCATATCCATGAAGTGACGCACGGGAATCCCCAGGATTGCCGTTAACGTACTTGCCTGTAAGCAGTCCTGAAGCAAGTGGACTCCAGGTGGTGAGTCCTATCCCGTAGTTTTGATACAGCGGTAAATACTCCTTTTCTACTCGGTGACGCCAAAGTAGATTGTATTGCGGTTGCTCTACAATTGGAGCTCGCAAGCCCTTGCGATTAGCTATCTCACAAGCAGTGGTAACTTCTTCGGTTGACCACTCCGAAGTCCCCCAATAAAGGGCCTTTCCTGCCGAAATAATATCGCTCATCGCCCACACGGTCTCCTCAATAGGAGTGTTTGGATCAGCACGATGACAGTAGATTATGTCAAGAAAGTCAAGCCCAAATCGCTCCAGTGATCGATCGACAGCTTGGATAAGATACTTTCGGTTTAGGGTGTGCGACATGTTAACGCCACCAGATATACCCCAGAAGTATTTGCTCGAAACTACAAATTTCTCTCTTGGCCATGCAAGCTGCGAGAACACTTTCCCCATTATTGTTTCGGACTCGCCTTGGGCGTATGCTTCGGCGTTGTCAAAAAAGTTTACACCCCGGTCCCATGCTGCCGACATGCACTCTTGAGCCAATTTGACGTCAAGTTGGGGACCAAAAGAGACCCATGACCCAAACGACAATAGGCTGACCTTGAGCCCGGACTGGCCGATTCGGCGGTAAAGCATCTCAGTCACCGCAAGACCTACTTTTTGTCGGTCTTGAGGCTATCTAAGAGGCGCTTGGCTGCATCGGCGGAAACCGCACCGCTGGGCTTATCATCTGATGCGGTTAGCTGTTGGAACAGCTCCCTGTTCCTGGCCACATCTGACTCGGTAAGCTTTCCTGAATCTTCATTCACGGTTGCCAACGATAAAATATTAATCACGTCTATGACATCGTCTTTGATCTCGAGACGGCTGAGTAGCTCTGTGTCTTTTTGGAGTTCCTTGAGGCGAACGAGGGCGGCTTTGACAGCCTCGATCCCAAAATTTGAGTAGTAGGCCTCATCTATCCGGGTTGCCCACTGAGTCTCACCCTCTGTGTTCAATTTATCACAGATACGTTGGATCTGAATTCCCATAGATCCTGACTGATAATCCATCTACACCTCCACTGGTAGTATTTCCGTTCTTGGAACGCTTAGGTTATTTCGTTCGTATTACCAAAATGTTTACGAAATTGATGTTGACTTGGCCGCGTTATATCGACTGGCCACATCTTCCCAGTTGACGATCTCCCAGAGGGCATTTACAAAGTCAGCCTTTACGTTCTTGTACTGCAGGTAAAAGGCGTGCTCCCAGGCGTCGAAGGCCAACAGAGGAGTAGACCCATTACCGATGTTACCCTGGTGGTCATATACCTGTTGGACTAGAAGCCTTTGGCCCAAAGGTTCCCAGGCAAGAACCCCCCAACCGGATCCCTGGATTGTCGTGGTCGCCTGGGTTAGCTGGGTCCTAAATGCGTCAAAACTTCCAAAATCCCTTTCGAGAGCGCTCGCCAGATCGCCCGTAGGTTTGTCACCACCGTCAGGTGACAGGTTTTTCCAGAAAATGGAGTGCAATACGTGCCCTGATACATTGAACGCAAGGGTCTTTTCAAGGCCAACTATCGATCCCCAGTCACCCTTATCTCTTGCCTCTGCGAGCTTGTCAAGGGTGGTATTGGCGCCGGCTACGTATGCCGCGTGGTGCTTGCCGTGGTGCAATTCAAGTATCTCCCCAGAGTAGTGGGGCTCAAGTTCTCCAAAGTCATATCCCAGGTCGGGTAATGTGTATTGTCCCATAGTATGCTCCTTGTGGTTTCGAGGCTTCTCCGCATTTGAAAGGAACCTGCAGATTTGATGTGTCTTCAAGACAACAATAGGCCGTTATCGGCTATTATTCAAAACTTGGAGTATGCGGGGTGGCGAAAAATTCGATTCTGGCCAAATCTCCCAAGCCTTTAGTCGTTCGTGGTCCAACCGATTAGATTAGATGAGGTGGACAAAACAGGGCTTCTGCTGGTGGGGCATGGTTCTGTATCTCCAGACGGGGTTGCAGAGAATTTTGAGATCTCGAATCTGGTTAGTGAACTTCTGCCAGAAGTTAGCGTTGAGATTGGGTTTTTAGAGTTGGCCTTCCCGAGAGCTGTTGAAATTGGGCGAGCGATGATTGCCGGGGGGATAGAAAGATTAGTTGTTCAACCGGTAATGCTCAACTGTGCCGGGCATGTAAAGTCAGATATACCGGCAGTCGTAAACATTCTCCGCCAAGAGTTCCCATCCGCCACAATCCACTATGGCCAGTCTCTCGGGGTTCAATACGAGCTAATAATGGAGGCTAAAGATAAGATCGAGAGATTCCATGCACGCGGTAGCTCACTCCTGCTTACCGCGAGAGGAACCTCGGACCCAGATGCTAACGCTGAAATTTATAAAGCTGCTAGGTTGATCGCCGATGTAACCGGAATAAAGGAGTTTTCAGTTGGTTTTTCGGGAGTTACTTGGCCAAGTGTTCCCGATGCCTTAAATGCGGTCGCTAGAGGTTCTGGTGGTCTACTCTTGTGCTTTAGTTGGTACATTGGAACCGGTAAACTCATTGAACGAATATCTCAAGACATTGAGCAGTACCGCCTTCAAAGTGGTACCGAGGTTATAAATGCCGGATATTTTGGTCCGAGTACGGTTATTGCCAACTTGCTTGTAGCTAGTTTTTGGAACGCTCTCGATCATATAATTCCTCTCAACTGTGACATGTGCCAATATCGCAGGCCGTTTCCAGGTATCGAAGATAGGGTAGGCCTGGAGATCGGACACGGTCACTCACATTTAGCCCATGACCATCTTCACAATTAATTCGTTGGAAATCTAGCCTTACTCCTAGTGGACATTTCGTTGGGCATCGCGTAAACGTTCAGCCATAGCTCTAGCAGGGCCAGCATTTTGGGCTAGTTCGGCCAGCCGTGGAAATACAGTACCAAGTTTTGCCCCGATCCTCAGTTCAATAGGGGCGACGAGTATTTCAGCAATATTATTCTCAATAGCCGACATAACGGCCGATGAAACATCCTGTGGTGCCTTCGTCCGAGTGCCCCGTGGAAGGTCTACCTTGGCTTCTGCAAACATTCCGGCGTCTCGAATAAAGCCAGGGAGTATGACTGAAACCCCAACGCCCTTTGGGGCGAGTTCTTGCCGAAGTGATAAGGCGTATCCGCGAAGTCCAAACTTTGTCGCGCTGTAAAGCATAGTTGTTGGAGATGCAACCAGACCTGATAGAGAGCTAATAAAAACGATATGGCCCGCTCCTCTCGTGATCATTGACCTTGAAATAATCGTCGAGGATTTAATTGGAACTCTAAGATTTACGTCAATTACATTGTCAATTTCTGAAGATTCAAGATCTAACGTACTTCCTGCTCCAGGAATACCCGCATTGGCTATATAGATATCTACGTCGCCGACTTTTTCAAGGAGAGCTTTTGTTTGGACCTCGTTAGAAAGATCACAGGCTATCTGCTCGCAGTTGAGTTCACTTGCAAGCCGCTCTAAGATTTTAGAGTTACGTCCAGTGAGTAGTACTTGGGCACCGTAAGTTGTAAGTTCTCGGGCAATTGCCTGACCTATTCCCCCTGTGGCACCAGTTAGTAATACTTTGCTATTTCGAATTTTCATTGCTTGCAATCTTAGCGAAATTTATGCTCATCCGCTGTTATTAGTTTATTGCAGGGACTAATGGGGAATTATATTTGAAATGCACCGAGTTAGTTTCTGGGTCGAAATTAGAACGAATTGGGTTCAATAGACAAAGGTGGGGTGAAGTCGTTCATCTGACCACGATCGGGCCTAACAGCCGTCTGTTAGGTCTTCCGCCATAGAGGAGGAGTTAGGCCCGGTAGTTGCGGAAATTCCGGAAGTCGAATCCGATCCTTTTGATTCGCTTGATGAGATTGTTAAAGTCCTCTGAAGGCCCGTTGGAGACCTTGGCGATTTGATAGTTGCAGAGCTGGTCAAAGCACCTTCCAATTGTTTGCCCGAGCTTGTGGATCTCTCGAGGCATGGCCTTCTTCAGGCAGTTGGCCTTGAGGTTGTCCTATAGCTCTCGTATGTCATCCATGGTTCGCGCTGCGTAGAAGTCACGGAGGGGCTCTTTGATGGGCCAGGAGATCACTACCTCCGCATTCGGGTCTCCGAGTTCTAGGTGTGATCGAAGCCTGACTACCGGATAGTCATGAAGCTTCTCCTTGGCGGTCAGTAGAGCCCTGCTTGCCAGATAAAGCGGGTCGTCTCCTCTCCCTTTGGGACCGAGTTGATCGACCTGCACGCCTTTCCGGACATTGTGATGAGTCTTTTACGATCGGCGTCTAGGAGTGGCTCAACTTAGGTAATGACCGCGTTGGTGACCGTGTGCCTGTCGCAGTCTGGCTCAGCCGCCACTTCCGAGATAGTCCGTTCTCCTCTGACCTGGACTGTTGTTCATTTGGCCGCTCAGGTGGTCAAGAGACAGTTCTTCGCCGCGATGCAATGGTCAAGAAGAGCCCAGGACCTCTTGGGACAGGCATCGACAGCCCATCTCATCCGGTGTTTCTTCCAGGAAAGCCACATGGGACCCCATAGACAGGAAGGTCGATAAATAGCAACTGAGCGATCTTTCACCTGGGCGTGGCCACTGTAGTCGGCACATCGGATCGTGCCCACGACCTGTTCGATTATGACCTCGAACTGTGAAGCCACCCGTTTGTAGTAAATGACTTGGACGTCTTTGAGCGCAATCATGGCCTGGAGGATCTCGCTAGGAAGGGTGACAACTAAGCTGCTTTTTGTTGTTGGTCACACTTCAAGTTTGGAGCACCTTCACTCATTACTGAGTTACCCTGGATACTCCTCACTGAAATACGAAGCACCACTTTACTCCGACGAGTAAGGTGGGCCGTACAGGATTTGAACCTGTGACCCCTTGCGTGTCATGCAAGTGCGCTAACCGGACTGCGCCAACGGCCCTTCAAAACTTCGGCCGTTAATCTATCACGAAAATGCGACCGTGACCACAGTGTCGTGAGTTGAGTTTTTTAGCCAAATTTACCTATAAAGCGAAAGGTTCTTTCCTTTAGGCCGGAAGGACTCAAATAGCCCTATTTTGAAAGTTGTAGAATTGCTGTGAAGGTAAAATTCGCTGTAAATGGAGATTTTGATAACCGACAAATTCAAACTGTTCAATTCAACTAGATGCTTGTATTGTGTTGAGAATGTCGAATATTTTAGGCAGGCCGCGAATTTGGATCGTGATTGTTGTGCTAATTGTTTCTGTATTTTTCGGAACTTGGTCGATTGTAAAATCTGACAACGTTTCTAAACTATTTCGGTGGCCAGAGTTAGACTCAAAGGTAGTCTCTCCACAACAAATAGGCGTCTCCAGTATTGAAGGCGATCTCCATTCAACGGGTGGACCTTTTCTGACCGACCGCACAGGTCGAATAGTAATACTTCACGGGGTAAATGCTGTGTATAAGTTTCCACCATATGAGCTTTATCCAGATCCAGGAAAGGCCTGGAACTTTTCGGTGCAGGATGCCGCTTTAATGTCCAAGCTTGGTTTCAACGTTGTACGGCTAGGAATATTGTGGAAGGGATTGGAGCCGGGTACGGCACCGGCTAACGACCCCACAATTTGTTCGCCCGGTAAGCCAACTGACCCGCATCAGTTCAATCAAAGCATCCTTGATCGCTATCTCGGGCACCTAAAACAGACCATTGAGCTATTGGGCCGATACCATATCTACAGCCTTATTGATATGCACCAAGACGTATACAGTGAGATGTTTGATGGTGAAGGCGCACCGAATTGGGCCGTTTGTACGGGCGACGTGCCAATTATCAAGGCCACGGGGCGCTGGTCAAACAATTACGCTATGGCAGCACCTGATGTAGCATACTCACACTTTTGGAACAATGACGTGGTTGGGAATCTCCAGGGTGAATTTGATCGCATCTGGCATGATGTAGCAGCTTACTTCTCAAATGATCCCTGGGTTCTAGGTTACGATCCATTCAATGAGCCATTTTCCACGAGACTCGTCTCGGCAGGTGATGAACAATTTGATAGTCAACTCGAGTGCTTTTACGCGGGCAGAGCCATGCCGATGATTCCCTTGCATGGAACTCCCGCGATTACGTGTCCACAAAATGACCCCACGAAGGGCGTTATTCAACAGATCGAAAATGGCGATCCAAATCATTTGGTATTTTATGAACCAGATATATTTGCTAGGCACGGAGCCACAAATTTTGTTGGACCCATGGACCTACCTCGTTTAGTCTTCAATATTCACATCTACTGCAGCCATCGAAGTGGGACCACCGGAAATCCCACTGACCTATCAGCATGTGAAAATCAAGAGTTCAACTCAATGGCAATCCGGTCTGAAGATCGACCTGAACTGAGTTCGCCAGAGCAACTCGGCGGTCCGGCCTGGTTTATGAGCGAGTTTGGAGCGACTTCAAATACCAGTCTACTCGGTACGCTCACCGCCGATGCCGATTACAACCTGCTCGGTTGGACTTATTGGTCTTGGAAGTTTTACAACGATCCCACGGGAAGTGCCGATGAAGGACTACTTTATTCTTCAGGTAAGCTCAAACCGACCGCGTCCGATCTTTCCAGAACCTATCCTCAGGCAATTGCTGGTCAGCCATCTACAGTGTCCTTCAACCCCTCTACCAGTATCTTTTACTTGTCATATATACCTAATCAAAGAATAGATACTCCAACGGTAATTTTTGTTCCCCTTGATATTCACTATCCAAACGGATACTGCAGTGTTACTAAGGGAGCTAAGGTGATATCTAAGACCAATATCCAGTATTTAGACATTAGGAACAATCCAAAAAGTAGAAAAGTTACCGTTCGAGTGGTTCCGGGCCATTGTACCTCGGCTTCGTGAACAAACCCCAAAGCAGACTAGCAACCCTGACTAAAGGTTAAATTCTATATTGGACAAGAGCTCCTGATTGTGGAGCAAGCTCTAGATTGGAAACAAGTTCATGTTTAATCTTACCCTTGGGCAAGAGGCCGTTTTTTTCAATCCAACCGCCACCTACTGGGATGATCTTATATCCAGGATGGTTCAGTGTAATTGAACTCGGAGACCCGCTAGGATTTGCTATTGCAAGTCCGTTTGAAAAGTGTCGTGCATAAACTACACCTTTGGATGAAGATATCATTCCAGTCCCATGCGTAGGAACTAGGTAATCTTGTATGTCAGCTTTGGTTTCGCTTGGTACACCTATTGAAATCGACCACTCAGGAAACCACGGGAGAGGAGGGCCACCTCTATGACTCAGATATGAATGAGTCCCCTTGACGAGATGGAAGGACGTAAGTACAAACATTCTCACCTGTGGGTCTTCAGCTAAAATAGGAGCTTGAGCAAGGGTGATTCCTCCTCCAGCATCAATGTCCATGCAGATCTGACAGACTCCCTCCCAGAACAGTTGGGGCCATATCTGTGGCCCGGCATAGCTTGTTACAAAAAGCTCTACTTGTAGCCCGTCACACCAGGTAAGAAAATTAATATCATTGGATGGCCATGTCGAACCGTGAGGAAATCCCTGATTGGGATTCAACAAGTCAGGAATTGCATCGCCGAAAATTCCGTTGGCGAATAGCACTTTATCTGGACCTAAGCGCTCACGAATAAAAGCCAAGTTTTGATCGAGTTGTGCGAACCATGATTGGGAACTATAACCGAACGGCGATGCGCCGTAGGGTAGTTCTACTTCGTCCATCATGATACCGTCCATGGTTGCCTTCTCAATAATTGATTTTGCTGAGTTGGCGAAGTAATTGACCCAATGGTCCATGCTCTCGGGATTACTCTTGTCAAAGTCAAAGGGATTGGCTAGCCACTCATGGGGTTGGCCAGTAGGATCATTGGTTTTCATGGTCGGATGAGTGTTGGGTCCATAGCCAAATATCGGATTAGGAATTCTGTTTGCAATTGACCCTTGAGCAGAAGAGTGTGAAAAAAAGCTCTCGTGGGAATTTACGTAATCCCAGGGTACCGGCATCCAAGGCTGGCCGGGAGCCTGTTCGTAACTTCCAACCCAGGTCAAATCGAAGTACTGGGTAACAATTACGTCGGGGTTAGCACGATGGGCTGCTTGTGGGATCCCGCTATTGGCATAAACCCAAGTAAGCAAGTCATATTTCTTGGCCACGGTCGCAATCTGATTTTGGCTGTACTCATTCCCAATTTTTCCACCGAGCGTATAGAGGTACATCGCAGTTCGGCCATTTGTCACTTTTGACCGAAGTCTGGTTCTAGGTGAAGCAAGAGTCGCAGGTTCTATTCCCTGAGAGAGCACTTTTGAGGGTCCGCAAGCTGAAGCAATGGCTCCACCTATCCCAGCGAGTCCTACTTGTCTCAAAAATCGTCTTCGACCTATGGGCTCCAAATTCCCCCTACCGTTCTGTACTGGCATTATCGCCCCCCTTTTACTCAGATTTACTAAAACTTCGGCATTCAACCAGAAAATGAACTCAAGCAATATGCTACCGCATTGAAAAGTCCTACTCGGGTTGTAATACCCTATAGGGGTATATGTTATAATGATAACATGCAAACTAACGTACCCAAAACTGTTGGTTACAGTCACGAAAAGAAGCAGATCCTCACTAAGCTTCATAAAATTGAAGGTCAAATCAGGGGCATTGAGAAAATGGTGGACGGCGAAGTCTACTGTATAGATGTGATGACACAGATTTCAGCAGCCACAAAGGCTCTTCAGGCAGTAGCTTTACAATTACTTCGAGAACATCTGGGTCACTGTGTAAAGGAAGCAATTGAACAAGGCGGAATTGGGGCCCAAGATAAGATTGACGAGGCAAATCAAGCTATCAAGCGGTTGGTCTGTTCATAAATGGTCAAAAACGTTGTGTCTGAATCGAACCCACGTGTTTTTTGTTGACGATTTAGGTCGAAGTTTGCGCGAATCAGGCCTTATGGCATGGGAGACCTTCTGGCCAATAGTTCTAGGGTTTGGATTATCTGGTGTTATTCAGCGGTTTGTTCCTCGCGAGACAATGGAGGCAAAACTCGGACGCCACTCTCCAAAAAATCTAGTCCGAGCCAGTGGGTATGGAGTGGTATCGTCTTCGTGTTCATATGCAGCTTCTGCGATGACAAAGTCTCTTTTTCAAAAAGGAGCAGATTTTATAGCTGCTTTGGTGTTTATGATCGCCTCAACCAATCTGGTGGTCGAACTGGGGATTGTTCTCCTTGTTCTCTTGGGATGGCAGTTCTTGATCGGACAGATACTCGGTGGGGTAGTGATGATTGTGATTATTGCTTTGATAGGTCCGGTGCTGTTTTCAAAGAACTTATCTGGCGAAATTCGAAACCGGCTTGGAAAAGCAGGCCATGAGCCATATGACGGCGCAACGTCCTCTCACTGCGAGAGTCCGATTGTTGGCACAAAACCGACTCAATCTGAGTCTCGCACTCTGGCAGCCTGGTCAGATGCCAGTGCATATGCCATATCAGATTTGAAGATGCTGCGAAAAGAACTAGTGGTCGGCTACGTCGTTGCAGGGATCCTGGCCACCGCGGTACCAAGTGGTTTTTGGAGGGCCCTTTTTATACCCGGAAGAGGACTATTCACGTCCATTGAAAATGCACTTGTAGGCCCTTTGATTGCCGTTATTAGTTTTGTTTGTTCCATTGGCAATGTCCCACTTGCCGCGTCACTTTGGAAAGGAGGAATCTCCTATGGGGGCGTCATGTCCTTTGTGTTTGCCGACCTTATTGCATTTCCACTTCTAGCAATTTACAGGAAATATTACGGGATCAAGGCCACTGCTCGAATATTTGTGATGTTTTGGTTGGCAATGTCACTTTCGGGTTTTGTAATAGGGGAGCTATTTCAACTTGGACACGTAATGCCGAGTAATTCTCAAGCAGTTATGATCGCTCGGGGTTTCTCTTGGAACTACACTAGCTATCTAAATATCATCTTTTTGCTCATATTTGTGGCATTGTATATTTTGTATAGAAATCAGTCGAGGCTGTCTCAACAGAGTAATTTTGCGATAGATCCAATCTGCAAAATGCAAGTGTCGATAAGTAATGCTCCGGCATCGATCCTTGGAGCCTCCGGAGACTATTATTTTTGTAGCGATGGATGTAAAGAAAGATTTCAAACAAAGATGATGCAGACAGAATCAATTGACCATGGCGACAGCCAAGAGACCGGCAAAACAAGACAGAAGGACAAAACTAGACATCTTCCGATACTTAATAACTTGGAGTAGTCTCGAAAAAGAATTGGCCTTGTGAAAATTATTACATGCAATAAGTCATTTTGATAATTGATTTGGGTCAATGTCCATCTCCATCGGTTATGACGTGGTAGATGTCTTCTATGTCCACAACTCCTATGAAGACGACATCAAGTCATCCCGTGTAGCTCGACCTGGTAGCACCAGCAAAGATCGCGAATTATTGGTAATTCGATTTTAGCAATCCCGCAACTTGTAGTGGTCTACGTACTGATCTACCTAGTTGACGTACTCTCGGTGATATCTTGGTTATCGATACTTTTTACGGGCAATATTCCAAAGGGATTGTTCAACTTTATAGTTGGGGTCTATCGCTATAGGTGGCGAGTGAACACCTATTATCTCTTCATGAGGGAGCCTTATCCTGCATTTGACTTTACCCCCAATGACATTGATACGGGTAATGCTCCAGCTTCCTTGGCCATCCCTTATCCCGAAAAACTCAGTAGAGGGCTCATCTTTATTAAGTGACGTCCTCTGATGGCTGAAGCCACCAGCTTCCTGCTGGCCTCTACCAGCGAGTTCTTCTCAGCCATTCCCCTACAGGCGCTTGAAGGACCTGTCCAA
>DAIDHF010000006.1:47626-94998 GCA_027452005.1 Acidimicrobiales bacterium | reverse complement strand
ATATAACGCCGTATCACAAAACACCCAAAGATCGTATGAAGATCCGCCAGATGTCGAGAGCGGAGTAGTAAACCCGCAGTCTCGTGAAACCGCCTGATTTGTTTGAGTAATATTGGATGTGTACGTATAGGGAGAGTTTTGTCCATAGGGCACGAGCTTGGCCGTCGGAGCTCCCCAAGAGACAACTGGAGTAACGAATGGTTTAGGGGGGTTGGGGGACGTGGCTGACGTTGAAACCCCATGAGCGTTGAGCGCGTAAACAACCACCGAATAAACCGTTCCGTTGGTAAGATGGGTAACCTCAGTACTTACCCCAGCCCCATTGTTAGTTGACGCGACATAACTTGTCGAAGACATATCAATTGTGGCTCCAAACGAAACCGTCCCTCCAAGGGTATCGACTACGAATAAGTAAGTTCCAGGATTTGAAACCGCTGGCAACACGCCTGTTATTGCAGTGTCAGAAACCACAGCAAAGGAAGTTAGCGCAATAATTGAGCCTCCGGCCTGTGGCATGATACCAACCGAAGATGCGCTCGACAGTCCCGTCCCGGTAAGTGTGACACTTGTGCCCCCTATTGCTAGGGTAATGGACGGATTCACCCCAACTAAAGTCGACGGGGACAGATAGGTAAAGCGATCGGCGGGGGTGATCGGGGAAGTTGCGACTAGATTTGTGACCGTCACGTCTTGGGTTCCAGATCCGGGCGGGGTGATGACTTTTAGCTGGGTTGACGAGATAGGTGTGATCTCAAAGAGTCCGCCTGGGGTCATGGCCCCGGCCTCTATCACATTTGATCCGAATGAAACGCTGGCAACCGAGTAGAAGCCCGTGCCGTATATATAGACTGTCTGTCCCCCGCTCTGTGCTCCTTGATCGGGCGATATCGAAGAAACTGTTGGAGGAGAAACATATATAAAGCTCGAGGTCGCCGTCCCAGAAGGAGTTGTAACTAGCACGCCTTCGGTCCCGGTGCCAGGTGGGGTTACAACACTAAGTTGGGTGTTCGAGCCAATGCTAAATGATGCAACATTACCTGCGAAGGTTACCGAGGTCGTCGTTGCTAGATTGGTCCCGTTAATGACAATTGTAGTTCCACCAGCTGTTGTCCCCTGGTTGTCTTCTATGATAGAGATCGTCGGGGCTCCTATGTAGGCAAAGACATCCGAAGGTGAGGATAAGGAGGCACCGCCGGAATTCGTAACAGATATATCAACCGGCCCCGAACCCGGTGGAGAGACTGCTGTAATTTGAGTATCTGATACAACCGAAAATGAACTAGCTGGATTTGGGCCGAAAAAGACTGACGAAGCCTTGGAAAATCCAGTACCGTCAACTGTAACCGTGGTCCCTCCAAAATAGGGCCCCGAATTTGGAGAAACAGATGTAACTGAAGGTGGCGCAACAACAAAGTCAAATTGGTCGGCCGAAACTATTGGGGAGGTGCCACCGGCGGTTGTAACCGTTACATCCACTACCCCACCAGTGGCCGAGAGTGGACTTATTGCGTCAATTTCACTAGAACTAACAACACTAAAGGAACTCGCTGGGGTGGTCCCGAATTCTACGGAGGTCGCCCCAACAAGGTTTGTGCCTGATATGGTAATGGACGTCCCGCCACTAGCTGGCCCTGTGTTTGGTAAGATTCCGGTCACAGCTGGCACTGGGGCACTGGACTTATAGGTAAAGCTGTCTGCTGAACTTGTTGGCGATAGCCCCCCAAGAGTCTTGACCGTTACGTCCACTGTCCCCACGGCCCCTGGTGGCGCCTGAGCAACGATCTGGGTGTCGGATAGGACCGTAAAGTTGGTGGCTGGATTGGTCCCGAAATCCACCTGCGAGGTACCGGTCAGGCCAATACCGTCAACTGTTACTTGGCTGCCACCAGAGGTGGGGCCAAAGGTGGGCGAGACCGACGACACTATCGGTGAAACAGGCGGAAAGACTTCTCTCACACGGTCATTGGAAGAGTCAGCAATTAGGATATCCCCTGAAGGGTTGAAGGCTACTCCTGAGGCATTATATAGATGAGCTTGGGTTGCGTAGCTTCCGTCTCCTGAGAATCCTTCAAAAGGGACACCTGAAGTGAGGCCTCCAGCAACAATATAAAGGTCCCCCGCCACCATAGATGCTATCCCCACAGGACAACCACTAGAGCACGGCCCATAGGCGACAAGATCGACAAGATACCCCGAAGCAATCAGCAAATTTCCGTGGGAATCCACTGCAAGCCCCAGAGCCATAATTATTGTGGAAGTAGCAGAAACTCCTGACCCAAATGGACCTCCAGCCCCTCCGATTACATTTCCTGCAATAAGCTCTAGATCGCCCCGGGTCATTGAAGCAAGTCCATAGGGACAATTTGAATAGCAACTGAAATTGGCTACTAGAAATACGCCTGGGCCAACTGACAGGAGGAGGTCCCCTCCTGGGTCAACTGCGATCCCCGAGCTAGCAAAGCCAACCCCAGTTGCTAGACTACCAGAAGCCGGGTCATAACAAGAAAGGCCGGTATTACAAGGACTTACTACCCCGGCCACGACATAAACATATCCTGCCGTTGTTGCGGACAACCCGAGGGGGCAGGTTCCAGTGCAGTTAGATGCTGCCATCATTACAGTTACATCTGCCATCATTGAAATGTAAAGATTGCCAGCCGAATCTAACGTAACGCCATTTGGTTGTGCCAAGACTGCCGAGGTCGCAGCAATATTGTTTATTTGACTTTGTTCTAGCAGCCCGCAAGACATGAACCCAGAACTATTGACAAAACACTCGTTCCCACCACCAACTACCGTATAGATATAACCCTTGGTAATTGATGAAAGTCCAAACGGACACGACGAAGAACAATTATAAGCCCCGACTAGACGAACTCGGTTATTCGAGGAATCCGCTATAAGAATATCCCCGTGGGCGTCCAATGCAATTCCTTTTGGGATAGCAAGTTCGCTATATATGGCTGGCCCTCCGTCCCCAGCAAAAGCAGCTACACCATTGCCAGCCACTGTATAAATATCCCCAGATTCCGTAGAGGCAAGTCCATAAGGACAATTTGAGGAACAGTTATTAGCTGCAACCATTCGGATCCGGGAACTATCTGAGTCTGAGATAATTACGTCTCCCACACTATCGGAAGCAACGTCGTATGGGTTATCAAGCTGGGCAGCTCCCGCGGGCCCCCCGTCGCCAGAATAAGATGCGGTTCCATTCCCAGCCACTGTATAGATGTCGCCAACATTAGTTGAGGCCAACCCATAGGGACATGAGGTAGTACAAGAAGTGTTTGCCACTAACCTAACCCGGTAATTTGACGAGTCTGCAATATATAGATTCCCAACCTGGTCAAGGGTGATTGAGGCTGGTCCATACAGCCCGGCGTCTATCGCAGGACCACCGTCACCGTTATAAACCGCAGTCCCATTCCCAACGACTGTGTAGATGGAACCTTGAACCGTTGAGGCAAGTCCCAAAGGACAACTCGTTGAGCACTGAGCCCCAGCTACCATACGTATTCGCCAGTTACCTGAATCTGCAATATAGAGGTCCTCGTTGCTATCGAGGGCAATTCCAGCGGGATCTTGCATCTGAGCTAACAGGGCCGGTCCACCGTCACCTGAAAATCCCGAGGTCCCAGTTCCTGCAACCGTGTAGATGTTACCTTGAACCGTCGAGACAAGTCCCAGGGGGCAAGAAGATGTACAGTTAGTCTCGGCTACCATTCGAATGCGCGCATTGGAATGATCAGAAACGAAAATGTTGCCAGCTGAGTCAATAGCAACACCGAGGGGAAAGGCTAGCTGAGCTGTGGTTGCTGGTCCACCATCGCCTGAATAACCGCTAGTTCCCGTCCCGGCAACATCATAGACCCCCCCAGCCACCATTGAGGAAAGCCCGTATGGGCACGAGCCTGAACAGCTGGTCTTAGCCACTAGGCGGATCTCGTTTTCTTGGGACAGCGCTACAAGGGCGTTCCCGTAGCTATCGATAGCAATCTCATCTGGCCCGTTGAAGGAATCTGAGCCAGGGGTTGAAGAACCTGGTGCATAAAATGTCGAGATCGAAGGCGACGCAACTACGTAGATATCTCCTTGAGTAGTTGAAGACAGGCCAAAGGGACAGTTAGACAAGCAATTCGAGATTGCAATCATATAGAGATCAGAAGAATCAGTTACATAGACGTTCCCGGCCCCGTCAACAGCTACCCCAGCTAGGGAGGAAAACTGTTCATCGCTGGCTGGAATGGCACTTTGCCCATATCCGCTTGGCGCCCCACCTGCAAATACACTCTCTTGACCGTTTGGTGATATTGCTCTTAGTAGATTGTGGGCAACGTCTATTTCATAGGCCGTACCTTGGTTAGGTGATCCCGGAGGGGCAATTGCAACTGAAGCCGGGGTCTGGCCAATCCCGGTTGCTCGCCCGGGCCCGCCGAGGCCACCTGCAATAGTGGCTATCTCCCATGAAGTGCTAGAGATGTGAGGGTGAAGATGAGACCCAAATCTTCTTTGCGATTTAGTTTTCGCTCCCTTGTATCCTCTTGTAAGACCCCGCTTGTGAAAAGGCATACGAACTTGTCCCGAAGACTGGGTTTTCCTTGACGGCAGTGCAAGATTTGAAAGGCTTGGCTTTGGCCCTTTTAGGAAAGAAGACCTCAAAGGTTGCTCTTGGCCAAAGTGATTGAGAATACCTTTAGAGACCTTCGTATTACGGTTTGGCATTGTTGGTGAAATACCCGTCTTTTGAGTGGGCTTTTTCAATTGACTTTGGAGCCCGGAAAGAGTGGGCGCCGGAGGTGGAGTCTGACCTGCCGGGTAGGCGGAAACTACGTATGAGGTAATTGGCGATCCCCCAGTTGAAGCCGGAGGGTCAAAGGTGACGTTGACCTTCCCATCACTACTAGTTACCGCCACATTGCGGACTGGCCCGGGCGGCCCGGGCGCATTTGAAACCTGAGCTGGAGTTGATGGTGTAGATAACTCACTTGTCCCAAGGGCGCTAGTTGCTTGGACGGTGAAGGTGTAGCTGGTCCCATTGGTGAGGCCGACAACGGTAGTCGTAGTCGGAGGTGGGGAACCAGACAGGGTTAGACCAGAGCATGTGGGGCAGGCAGGAGACGCAGACAACTCATAAGAGACAATTGGTGACCCACCGTTATTTGCTGGGGCCTCAAAGGTAATTGATGCTTTCCCATTTGATCCCGAGGCAACTACATTTGTAGGAGGGTCCGGAGGGCCTGTGGGCTCTACTGAGTCAGATCCAGCCGAGGCTTGCGAGGTGCCTGCTGCCGATATAGCAATTACCTGGAAGCTATATGAGGTTGAATTCGTAAGGCCGCTAAAGAGAGCTTTGGTCGGGGCCGGACAACCCTGTACTGTCATTGACAGCCCTGAGGGAATCGCAACTATTTCATAAGAGCTGACCGGGGCTCCATCTGAGCTTGTTGGAGCCCGCCAGACAAGAGATACCTGGCCATTGGAAGCAGTTGCCACAGGTTTTCCAGGCTCAGATGGCGGGCTTGCACCGCTTGCCAACTCACTCCAACTAGTTCCATTATATCCCCAAGTATCTCCAATCTCAGCTCCCGATGACGAGATACCCGTTGCCGCCACTAAGGTATTACTAGAGGGGTCTAGTCCCCATGCAAATGCCGTAAGCATTGGCGGCGGGGTAACTTTTAGCTCAGTCCAACCTGAATCTGTTAGAAGCCAGGAATCAGAGACGGGGCCACTTGCGCCGATTCCTCCATAGAGCATAAATGGATGACCGCCGTGTAGATCAGCTGGGTTTGTAGCTTGTCCTCCCAAATTGGCTATTCCAGTGGTGGTGGCAGAACTTTTGGATGCTAGATCACTTTGGTTATTTGTTGGGATTTCAGAAAACATGGCGCCTGCCCGAGCTTGGGGAGAAGCCCCAAAGCTAAGCTGTTGCCAAGAACCCTTACGAAATTCCCAAGTATCAGAGAGATACCCAGCACCTGAGCTATCTCCTCCAAAGAGAATTGTCTCTTGCCCCTGGACGTCGTATGCCAGTTGGGCGTGAGATCGAGCTGTCGGTGAGAAAGCCGGCGAGATCTCTACCCAGTTATCTCCAGTCCAAATCCAAGAGTCACCAAGTATCCCGTTCTGGGACTCACCACCAAAAAGGAGCAAACCGTGTGCATTCATCGAGTCTTCGTCGTGGGCACTTTGGGTCGAGTGGTTACTAGTTGATAGTCCCCCGAGTTCTTCTGCTAGAGACCCATAAGCTCGGGCGGGAGGCGAATTGGTGGGGCTAAGCTGGGTCCAATCCCCCCCTTTGAACTCCCAAGTGTCAGAGAGAAAGCCGCTACTACCCTGGCCTCCAAAAAGAATATCTGCGCCATCTGCCTGGTCATATGAAAGCATTGCCCCACTTCTTGGAGGAGGTGAGTGGGGGAGGTTCAAAAGATGCCACTCTGATCCATCAAAAATCCATGTATCGCCAAGATAGTGACCGTTGGCCTCGCCCCCAAATAGGAGTAGCCCGTCTGAAATCTCTCCATAATTGACCGGAGGTGCAATCACTGTCTCGGATACGCTTTGGGAGGTAGAAGGTAACAAGACTCCGTATCCAGAATATGTTGCGCTTATCTGGTCGACGCCAATCGGAAGTTCAGAGGTCGAAAACGTGGCCCTTTGGGAAGAGTCGATCTCGGCTGAACCCAATGACTGCGAGCCCATATAGAAAGTCACGGTTCCTTGGGTCACCTCTTGCCCATTAGAGCCAACAGCAAACACAATTGATACCTTGTCTCCCTGTATTGAACTTTGAGGCGAGAGACTTAACAATATTGTAGTCAGATATGTTTTCGAGGCAGACGTCGTAGAGCTACTTGGGGTAGTCGTGGAAGTGGTGGGAATTGTTGACGTTGTGGTTGAAGTACCGGCCTCGCTAGTTGTTGTGGTCCCGCCTCCTCCGTTTCCGGGTTGACCCCCATTTCCTCCCCCGTTGTCATTGCCCCCGTTACCGTGCGGTACAACTCCAGCAGATACATCAGAACTATTTGAATCGACAGGGGTAAATTGAGCCGGGAGAAGTACCGGAGCAATCGATGCTCCAATTCGGGCAGTCAGAAGGCTGGGATCGCACTGTGCGGAAGAAGAACGGGAACTATCTGACTTGGCACCGACGCTAAGGCTAGGCTTTTGAGCAAATGCCGACGGATTCGGGTAGATAGCTGGTATAAATCCGAGTAGTAATAAGAGGCATAGAGCCCCCCCCCAATCCTTCGCAATCTATAGGAACTTTCGAAACGCAAGTTATCTAGCTTCACTACTTTGTCCCGGAATTCAACTCTAATCTCGTCCCTCGACATAAGTCCTCCTCAAAAGCGCCATAGCGTTCGGTAGTGCGCGTTATTAGTACATGGTACAGGTTATAAACAAAGCCTGCTCTGGGAATTAGAATTTCCTACAAATTGGGCCGTCATCGCCCAATTTACGTACTTTATGCCAGACTTGCTCGTGAAGTGGTCGGAGAACAATGAGCTGACTTTGGACGAGATAGCCGAGTTCAGAGTGGGCCGGGTTACTCGTTTAGTGAGGTCGTGGTTCTAGAGAACGCTACCCCGAGCAGCCGGGCATCACTGGACAGAGAGTACACAAAGGCCAGCAGGTGAGCTACCGCCATGTAGAGCTCCCGGGGAATTATGTCGTCGATCTCACAGGCCTTGTTGATTGCCCGGGCCAAGGGTGGATCTTCAACCACGGGTACCCCGACTCTAAAGGCCTCTTCCTTGATCGACCTGGCCATCTCACCTTCGCCTTTGGCCACGACCTTAGGGGCCATGAATGACGACCGGTCATACTTGAGCGCCACGGCCACGTGGGTCGGGTTGGTGATTACAACGTCCGCTCTGGCCACGGCGGCCATCATACGCAGCCGTGACATCCGGATTTGCTGCCTGCGTATGCGGGCCCGGGTTGTTGGGTCGCCTTCGACTTGGCGCATCTCCTCGCGAAACTCCTCTCGGGTCATTCGCAGGGACTGGTTTACCCGTCTACGTTGAAACGCGTAGTCGGCAACTGAGATGACCAGACCTAGTAAGGCCACGTCGCGGATGATACTTATTATTGCCTGACCAATATAGGCAAGCAGGGGCGCCAGAGATGCCGGAGTGCTCCCGATCACCGTATGGGCGACCCCGGATATCTCCTTGTAGGCAACCAGGGCGATCAGGATGATCTTTCCGAACGTCTTTAACCCTTGCCAGACCCCGGCTGAGGAGAACACTCTCTTGATGCCCTCTTTGGGGTTAATTCGGGAGAAGTTGGGCTTAGCGGCCTTGGTAGCGAATACGAACCCAACCTGGCTCACGTTTACAAACATGGCAATTGCGGCGAAGATGGCCCCAATGATTAGGGCCGACTCAATAAATACCTTGAGTCCGTTGTCAAGATCCCCCAGGGCCATTCCCTTGTCGGGATGCCCCATGACCGAGACGGTCTGGCTCATTACCCCGAGCACGTTAGTCTCCATGAAGTGTAAGAACGGACCTAGTAACAAGGTGGACGCGAACAAGGCGACCCAACCACCAAGGTCTTGACTCCGGGCGATCTTTCCCTCTTTGCGAGAGTCCTTTTTCTTCTTGGCCGTAGGGGCTAGGGTCCTACGGGACTTGTCACCGACCGCCATTTAGCTGCCCGTGGCTTTCAGGGTAATCACTAGATCCCCACCAGGCTAAGTGAGTCATGAAATACTCTCTCTACCAAATTGGTAACAGCCGTTGGAAGTACCTCGATTCCAAGCCCAACAAATAGCAACGTGAGGCCGACCTGGAACGGGAAGGCCAACAAGAACACGTTGGCCTGCGGGGCCGCCTTGGCAATCATGCCCATGACCACCTGGGCAGCAAATAAGACGACCAGCAACGGGGCGGCGATCTCTATTGCCGACACAAAAAAACTTGCCAGGTCGTTAGTCAAGACACTAGCGGTAAACTTCAGACTCGACAGGGTAAGCTCAGATCCAGAAAACGACTTGACCCAGCCCTCCACTAGTAACTGATATCCCCCGGATGCAAATAAGAGAGCCAGGGCGATAATGTTGTAGAACTGGCCCACGATAGGTATCTGGTTTTCAGACAAGGGATCGAGAGACGGTGGGAGTACAATTCCTCCGAACATGTCCACAAGAGAACCAGCCGCCTCAACTGCCGAGAACAGGGTCAGTGAGACGACCCCGAGCATGGCCCCCATGAGTACCTGGAGCACAATCGCACCCATCATTTCCGGAAAGCCAAGAGGGACCTGGGAAGGTTGGATGTGCGGATAGGCAATCATGGCCAACGAGGCCGCCACTGAGGCCTTGACCATTATTGGCATGGGCACGTTACTAAAGGGGGGTGACACTGCAATCCACGCCCCGGCCCGGACCATGGCCAGGAGAAACGCAAACAGGACCTCTTGACTTGGTATTGGAAAGGTCACCGGATTACGGGATTTGGTGGAAGGCCATTAGACATGGCGCTAACCCGACGAGATCAGTTGAGGTATTTGGCGGTAGAGGTGCTGGGTAAAGCTGTCGAAAGTTCCCAGCATGTAGTGTCCCGAGATAAACAGGACTATCGCAATCGCGGCCAACTTTGGCACAAAGGTCAGGGTAAAGTCCTGAATCTGGGTGATGGACTGGAGGATTGATACCAAAAGACCCACGACAAGTGAGGCCAGAAGAATTGGGGCCGCAATCTTGACCGTGGTTATCAGGGCCTGGGTGCCCAAAGTTATAATGGTGGCGTCTTTCATCTAAGCTAACCCCCTTGAAAGCTCGTAAACAAGGCGTGGGCTACCAGCGTCCAGCCATCCACCATGACAAACAGCAAGATCTTGAAGGGCAAAGAGACCAGGGTCGGGGGGAGCATGACTATACCCATGGACATCAAGGTAGACGAGACCAGCAAGTCAATAATGAGGAACGGGATAAATATGACGAATCCAATGATAAAGGCACTCTTGAGCTGAGAGAGCATAAAGGCTGGTATCACGGTAACAATGGATGCGTCTTTGGGGGCCTTGGGATGCTGATGAGCCTCTTGTTCGGTCAATGAAAGTTCTTGGGTCCCGGTCTGCTGGAGCATCCAGGTCTTCAAGGGAGCCTCGCCGGCTGCCATGGCCTTTGAAAAAGTCATCTTCCCGTTCACGTAGGGCTGAACGGCCACCTTGTTTATCGTAGACAGGGTCGGGGCCATGACAAATAGTGAGAAGAACAGGGCGAGTCCGGCGATAACCTGGTTTGGGGGGGTACCTGACTGAAGCCCCAGGGCGTTCCTGGCCAGAGACAACACGATGACCATTCGGGGGAACCCGGTAAACATGACCAACAACGACGGGGCAACCGACAAGAGCGTGACCACGATGAGGATCTCGACGCTCTGAGACGGCTTGGCCAGATTGCCCGGATTGACCGTAACCGAGGGCGCGTTGGCAGCAATAAATGTACCTATCCCGATCATCTGAGTCCCTTCAGACCCAGAGGTGTGAGTTTTTCTTGCATGAATGCGCCCTTGTCGTGATTTGGGCCCAAGTCAAAGAGTGCTCCTATGACTTGCGAACCGTCATCTCCCTTAATTCATCTAGCTTGGCCATCCATGCTTGCAGGGGACTTGCACCCCCTAACTGGTTGGCCTTCCAGTGGCCTCCCAGCTGCCTACCCGCGGTGGTCCTCACCGTCGTTGGGTTCCGCTCGACCGAAGCGGCCCCGACCACCCCGTCTAGGGTGTCGGAAAACTCACTCTCAAGTGTTGCCTGAAGGTCCAGTTCCGAGAGCAGGGTAACCCCAGTTGGGGTAACCCCAATAAGCAACTCCTTGCCAGCAACGTCCACAATTGCCAGAGATACCCCCTTGGCCAGGGTCTGTCTGGAAAGAACCGTAATCTTACCCGGATGTCCGCCAAAGGCCTTGCCAATTCCAGACTTGCTCTTCACGTACCGGGCAACCAGCCATAAGATCCCCACGATGACCAACAGGGCCCCGATCTCGTGGATAAAAAGACTAGCAGTTGAAGATCCAGAGGTCTGGGTTGAAACCGACGAGGTTACGGCGTGGACATGGTGAACCGAGAGGGTCTTAGTGGCCATTACTACTTTTCTAGTTTATTACCCTGGGAGTCGAAAACCTCGGTTAGTCTCACGGCAAATTCGTCGTCAATTACCACGACCTCTCCCCGGGCTATCATCATGCCGTTGACCAGGATGTCAACCGGACTCCCTGCCGACCGGTCCAGTTCAATTACGCTTCCTACCTGGACCTCTAAGAGATCTCGCACGGTCCGCTTGGCCCGACCGAGTTCAACGGTGACCTCCATCTCGACGTTATGGAGGAACTCAAAGGACCTGGCCGGTCCACCCTCGGGTGGGCCCGGGACGGCAAACCCCCCGGGACTGGCCGAGCTAGCCCCCTGTTGCCCCTGGCTTGAAACAGGTGAATCGTCGTAGTCGTCGTCTTCAATCTCCAACGCCTCCAGTTCCTCAACGTCATCGGTTGGTGTATCGCTCATTGAACTCCTTGTTTGCTAGTCCGGGCTTCCGGGCGTGGAACTGTCTTGTAAATCGTAGTCGAACTCGTCAAGGGTGGCGTCGTCAAACACACCCAGGCGACTGATGTCGTCTACGGCTTCCCAGACGTCCTCAAAGGAGTCCGGGTCGACCACCAGGGCGGCAAGATGCTTGCCCACGGCTGTTGGTAGAACTGCAAATTTCTCCTGGCCACCGGCCACCATGGCAAGAGGTCGCCCTGGCATGTGGTGGAGGGGAATCACGTCCCCTGGCGACAGGCTGGCTATCTCAGGGGGGGTTAGCCGGGGGGGTTGGAACCTGACAGACAGCTCTACCGGGATCCTGAGCAGTCGCTCGACCATGTGGGGATCGGGCTCATCCGGGGTTGCCGCCCGGGCCATGTTGGCCTTCTCAACGGCATCAACCATGGGGCGAACCACCGGGAAGGGCAGGCAGATGGCCATCTCGAAGATTCCTCCGTCACCAAAACGAACCTCGAAATTGACAACCACGCAGTATCCCGAGGCGATAACTGCCTGAAGGAGGTCGGTATCGGCGGCCTTCTGGTTGATTGCAATATACACCTTCATAAAGTGCGAGAGGGCATTACCAAGCTCCGAGAGGAGGGAGTCAACAATTGGGGCCAGCAAGACCTCTTCTATCTCGGTTAGGGCTCTCTTGGGATACCATCCAGACCCCGTGCCCGAGAGGCGAACGTCGACCATAGACATGGCCAGGTCGAGGGGAAGGTACAAGATACTCTTGGCCGGAAGAGGCGACAGAGAGAACACGATCAGGTGGGCGGGTGAGTCGGTACTGCGCGCAAAGTCGTCCCAGGAGGACTGCCCGACCTTCATGACCCGGACGTTTACCGGCATTCGTAGGGCCCCAGTCAGGACTCCCCCGGCTAGGCGTACGTAGATGTCAAATACCGAGGCCAACGAGCGAAGGTTTGACCGGTCAAGTCCCTCGGGAACTCTAAAGTCGTACTCGCGTACCTCGTTGCTCTTGGCCTTGGGGGCAAATGCGTCTGTCCTAGACGCCATCAGGCATTATCTCTCTTCACGATATATAGCCTCTCACGAGACCGGGGCTCCTTGAGCAGACTCGACCAGGTTCTTGAAGTACACTGCACTGAGTTGCGGGAGCTTGTCAACGGGACCGAGTATCTTTTGAAACTGCGTCACGAGTTCAGCTTGAACTTGATTCTTGCCCTGGGTGGTCAAGAGTTGCTGAAAGGTGGTGGATGAGAACACATAGATCTCAGCGTTATTCAGCTGGGCCGACTTCTGGGAGAACTCGGACATGTTGGCCAAGGTTGTGAGCTTCATAACGACCTCCACCTGAACCAGGCTCCCATCAGACAGGTTCATGGTCTGGGTACCCATCGAGTATGTCGCCGTAGTATTCTCCACCTGCTTGAGAGTCTGGTTACCCGGGCTATAGATAACCAACCTCCAGTAAGCCAGGGCCCCGATAACCAAGATCAAGACCGCGACCAGGGCGATAAAGATCACCCGCCTGCTCCCGTCGGACCCCTCGAAATCGTCGTAATCAATATCGGGGATATAGGAATCATCTATGGCTGTTGACATCTTACTAGTGCCCTCCTGTGGCGTTGTTTTGAGCTGAGCTAGAGTTTCCCACCTGTAGCTTGGGAACGGCTACTCCATTTTGTGAGATCACCGACGGGGAGCTTGGTGTGCCCGTGGTGCCCGATCCAGCCGCATTTGGGGCCGTCCCGGAGATTACCGGTGGAGCCACCGCCGTTGGACTGTTCGCAGAAGATCCGGGACCCGTTGGTCCGGTTACCTGGCCATTTGCCGAGGCATTCAGGACCTCAATATCGACCCGGCGATTCAGGGCCTGGTTCGCGGGTATCGCAATCCCGTTGGAGTTGTCGTTTGCTGCTACCGGGTCGTTGGGACCAGCGAACCATCCAAACAGGCGTTGGCTTCCAATGGTGTCTACCGTGAGTAGCCGGGTGACAACCGACGAAGCCCGGGCGGCCGAGAGGGAGAAGTTGTTATTGTATGGACAGCTAATGGGGTTGGGGGTACACACTACCGGGTTGTTGTCGGTGTAGCCCCCGATCAGCATGTCGTTGGGGATCCCCGAGATCACCCCGGCCACGGTGTCCACAATGGCTTGACCCACCCCGTTTAGTTGAGCCGAGTAGGAAGCAAATGAGGTCGTGGCGAGAATCTCGACCACGGTACCCTGCGGGGTGACCTCAACCGAGGCATACTGGGCTAAACCAGCCTTTTGTAGGGCCTGTTCTATGAGCTGGGCCAGCTGAGAGGAGGTTGCCGCGGTTACAGCCTGCAGAGGGGTGCCTTGAATTGTGTTAGTGGCAAGCGTCATGGCCGAGATAGACTGGGCCCCCAGGTGGAACAGGACGCTGGGATTCTTCAAGAGGCTAAGGGACCCCTTCTCCAGGGGGTTTGATCCGGGAGACACGGCCGGGACTATTCCCTTCTCAAAGCTCTGAAACTTCTTCGGGCTAATTGTCGAGATGGCATACAAGATCACAAACAAGATCAATAGCAACGTGATCATGTCAGCATAAGTGAGCAGCCAGCGCATCATCCCGGCAGACTCCATCATCTCACCTTCCGACTCGTGCTTTGAGCGCGATCCGGCCACCTAGTGATGCCTCTCCTCGGTAAAGCCAGGTCGCATTAGGCCGCCTTATCGCTTCCCTTGGCCGTTGAGATGGCGTCTCGGTCGGCCGGTCTGACGTAGGTGAGAAGTTTGGCCTCTATCCGCCTGGGGCTTGCCCCGGCTTGTATGGCCAAGATTCCATCCAGCATGAGTTGCATGTTGGTTACCTCGGTATCGCTAATCTTCTTGAGCTTGTTTCCAATGGGCAACCAGAACAGGTTGGCCGACAAGATTCCCCAGAGGGTTGCCACGAATGCTGATGCGACCGACGGCCCAAGCTTGGCAACATCGGTAAGGTTGGACAGGACGGCAATGAGTCCAATAACGGTTCCTATGATTCCCAGGGTTGGTGCATAACCGCCCATGTCCATAAAGAAATTGGCCCCGTCCTTGTGGCGCTCGCGCAACGAGTCGATCTCGCTCTCCAGTAGTGACCTGATCTCCTCGGGGTCAATCCCGTCAACAGTCATCTCGATGCCCTTCTTGAAGAACTCGTTCTCAATTGACCCACCCTCGCGATCGAGTGCCAAGAGTCCTTCGCGTCGGGCTATTTCCGCAAGACGGACCATCTGGACAATGGTCTCGTCCGGGGTCTCGTCCGGGGCTTTTAGCGCAAAGCGAAACACCGTTGGGACGTTCTTTAGAACCCGGGTATAACTGGAGGCCGTGGCCGCACATATTGATCCACCAAATACCAAGATGATCGGGGCTGGCTTGAGAAGGGCTAGGGGATTGGTCCCGTCAGTAATCATTGAGGCCAGGACTACAAAAATTGCAACTCCGCCAAATATGGCAGTGGCCCGGTCGAACCTGCTAACTAGCAATGTATCTCCTTGCGTGTTCGCGTTGGAACATCCTGTTTCAACGTTTCTCCTTCCAGTTGGTTATTCATTTCCGTCAGACTCTCCATCGGGGGTATCGGGTACCAAGTGAAGCCGATCACTTGAATTTCGATTTATATCTCCCTTTTTTGTCTGTCCCGATTGTCCATCACGACCTGCTTGCCCGAGGTCTCTTGACCCCGTGGGAGGAAATTGATCGTGACTGCCAACAGCATCGGCACGATTAATTACCGCCGCCTTGAAGTCAATCACTTTTTCAATCACCTCCTCTATGGTCTCGGTTACGACATAGTTACTACCCTCGACAGTCCTGATAACGGTATCGGGGGTAGTCTCGGCCCTCTCGATCAGGTCAACGTTCAACGCAAACCTCTCACCGTTCAGTCTCGTCAGCAAAATCACCAGAAGGTCTTGTTAGGCCATCTGTATCAACGAGTTCAACACGGTGGCATTCGTGGTTACAACCCGGGTATTTGCCTGATAGGAAGTCTGGGCCACAATGAGGTTAGTCAGCTGGGTACTCATCTGGACGTTGGACGCCTCGAGAGCTCCACCGGTGAGGGTTCCAGCTCCACCAGATCCTGGGGTGTTGATAAGGGCCAACCCAGAGTTGGGAGTTGCACCCCAGTAGTTCTGTCCGATCTGATTTAGTCCTGACGGGTTGGAGAAAGTTGCCAGGGCAACCTGACCCAGACTGAGTGACTGTCCGTTTGTAAATCCACCTGTAACAATACCGGTCTGACCCACGGTAATTGAAGCAAGGGAACCTGAGGCATACCCGTCTTGGCTAAGGGCCTGTATTGAATCGGCTCCCGCATACTGGGTTACGTTGTTTTGGCCCAATGCCGTGGCCGGGAAGTTGATATTGAAACCGTTGAACGTGGCTCCGGCAACCGCGTCTGCTGGGGCTGCAGTTGTCGTAACAATAACGCCGTTGACACCCGGAGTCGCTGCAGCTGGAGTTCCGGTTGTAAGGGCAATGTTGGTCAGCTGACCAGTGCCGGCGAAGGTTAAGGTTCCTGCAAGTAAGGTTTGAGTACCGCCAGTAGCTTTCTCGGTAGTCGCGGATACCGACCACTGGTCAGGAGTTGCGGTCATTGTATAAGTTATAGTCAGAGGAATCGCGTTGCCTTGGGTATCATAGACATTCACAGTTGAGGTCTCAACGGTACCCGCTGCAGCACCGGCAGGTAGGTTTCCTCCCAGGTTCACGTTTGCCGTGTTTAGTGGAGCAATTGCCAGACCAACCGGAATCTGTACCTTACCAATTGGAGCACTCGTGTTTATCACTCCAGCCGCGTTGGCCTGCCAACCCTGGATCAGACCACCGGTTGGAGTTACCAGGTTTCCGTTGGCATCAAAGGACATCGTGCCGTCACGGGTATAGGCAATACTTCCTTGATTGTTGACTGCCAAAAAGCCGTTCCCGTTGATTGCCACGTCCGTCGGGTTCCCGGTCTGCTGGAGACTTCCCTCCGACTGGTCAGGGGTAATGGCGGCAGTCTCTACGCCCGTACCTACCTCTACCCCATTCACTCCACCTAGACCAACCCCGTTAGGTGCTGTGGCTCCTGAGATCTCCTGAGAAAGCAGGGCATCGAAAGTGATGTTGTCCTGCTTGAATCCGGTCGTGTTTGCGTTTGCAATGTTGTTTCCAATAACGTCCAGCCAGGTCTGGTTGGCGTCAATCCCAGATACTGCCGAGAGTAGTGATCTGTCCATTTTGAACCTCCTTAAGAGTGATTCTTTGTAAATTTACTAAATTCTTGAAGCTGTTACTTAACTATCTGCTTTCCGCCTAAATCCGTGTCTTGGGGGAAGCGCTTGACCAGATATCTGGTCTTGTACATTTCTTAGGCGAAATTATGTGACTAGGCTCACCTCCATCACTGCACCTGGGTCACCGCAGATAGCGGAACTGACTGTCCTGATATGTTCAACATCGGCCCATTAGTCGGGTCTATTGAGACCGAACTTACCGTGCCTGTAATTGGACTTGAACCTTTCACGTTGGCGGTAACGGTCCTGCCAATCATGGACGTGGCCGCCGAGGTCTGATTAGCCGAGAGGTCAGAGTTGAGAGTCTGGACCATCTGGGTAATCTCAGAGGCCTCGGTCATCGTGGCCGTCTGGGTCAAAAACGCCGTCCCGGAGACCGGGCTCATTGGGTTCTGATACTTGAGCTGGGCAACAAGTAGTTGGAGGAAGGCCTGAGAGTTGTCAGCCAGACTCGCCAGGGGGTTCGTGTTCGAGATGGACGAAGACCCCGATGTACCCCCTGAACTTCCTGAACCTGACAGTGGATTTATATACGACATTTCCGGGCTACCTTTCTCTATAACTCAATATCAACATTATTGTGGGTGGTACTAACTGAAACTACCTGGTCGGGCTCTTCAACCGACGCGACGCCCAACGCGTCAGGTCCATTTTGGGTACCTTTTTTCGAGCCTGACAGGTTGTCGGGGTTGTCTTGGTGGGACACCGTAACCGAGGCTCCAAATCCGGCAAAGCTTGACAGTGACGACTGTAGGTTGTCAAGGGTACTGTTCAGGGCCTCATAACCAGCCTCTGTCTGGGCGGTTATATGAATGGTGACAGACCCCGGGGACGTTACAACCGAGGCTCGAATTAGGCCCAACCCGTCCGGTTGGAGTTGGAGAACGATCGAATGCGTACCTGCCGGGCCACTTGTCATGGGAGTTAGCACCGAGACCAGCTGGTCGGCCATTGCAGGGCCAGCCTGGATGACCCCGGTAGGTTGTAGGTTTGACATACCCGGGGCAATCGAGGCCGTGGCCCCGGCTAAGATCCCGACAAAGTCTTGTCCAACAACAGGCTGAGTAGGAGAACCGGCACTTGCCTGGCTCACGAGTTGACCGTTGGAGGCCGATGACAGGTCTGGCTTGACCCCACTGTCCTGTCGAGCCGATCCACCCGTGGGTGTAAGGACAACGGACTGCGTGGTACCTTGACTGGACACCTGATCCGAGTTTAGATCAACACGTGACTGACTCGAGACCTGGGTGGCCTGGAGCTGAACACCGCTCTGGTTAGGTCCGGGGTTTCCAGCTTTGACCTGACTAGCTGGTGTCGAGATCGCCCTAGTGAACTCGCCGGGGCTGCCTTGCTGGCCACCTGCGACCTTTGTCTGACCAGATACGGGCTGACTCCCAGATCCACTTTGGCCGGAATTTCCTTGATTGGCCTGAACATTCTCGATACTACTTTTCAGCCCAGGCTGGGCAAGTTGGGGGGTCGCCTGGGTAGTTGATTTATCCGAGACCGAAACTGGTGGGTTGTTTGCTAACTCGGCTCCGCCGGACTTTCCTTGAGCTTGCCCCGGGTTGGATTGGGATTCACCTTGCACCCCTAGAGGAACCGGTCGCACTGTAGTTGCAGGCTGTCCCGGGTTGGTCTTGCCTGCAACCGTCGTCGTGGAAGGACTGCCAGGTTGGGAGATTTGAGGCCTTGAAAGAATGACCGAAACTATAGGGTCTGGGGTGTCGACTTGAGGTGTCTGGGTAGACGAGACGGAACTGGCAACTTGCTTTCCTAGACTTGGCCCAACCTTAGCTGGAGTCGGTCCGGGAACGACCTGCCTTGGCAGTACTGGAGTCGACTGAGCCTTTGAGTCGCTCAAAGTCGCTTCTGTGGGGGCCAAAAGTTGTGCCTTGACGAGAGGCGTGACCTGGACATCAGATGCCACCCCGGAGGCTTGTTTGTTTGAAGGACCGCCGACTGGCACCGAGGTGGTGGTTTTATTCAACACTGGCTGGTCAGGCGAGTTGCTCGAATGGGCCTGAAGCGTCGGCTCGCCTCCCACGGATTGGTCGGTCTTGTTGAGGACACTAGCCTGGTCACTGGTCCCCATCTGGTTCGTGGATCCGCCGGTTGCCTGGGAGTTGGTCGTGGTATCGGTCTGATTGGAAGAACCAACCTGGCCCGTGGAACTCGGGGCTTGGACCTGGTTGGTCTCGGGGGGACTATTGGACTGAGAACTCCCCGGACCTGAAGTAGTCGTGCTTTGGGTCGGGGAAGAAAAGATCACTTGACCACCACCGACAAGGCTTGCCGGATTTGAACTTGAATCCTGGTTGTCGTGTTTGTTCTGTACCTGGCCAGATCCCGGATCTGACGTGGTGGTTGCCCCACCTTGGGCCGACGTGTCTGGGTTCTGGGTCGGATGATACATGGCCGATGAGTTTTCAAGAAGACTCTGAAAGTTGGGCTGGGAGAGCGACGAAGTGCCGTCCAGGCTAGAGGCCTGAACGTTGAGGTCACCCTGGTCGATTTGGGCCAGATCACCTAGTAGCCCCACCTGGGCACTTGAGGAGACCTGTGACGAGGAGGTATCTGCTGGTTGAACCCCAATAAGCGAGTCGGATCCGGCTAGGGCACCTAGTGACACTGAGTCCTCCGTTCAGGATTTATCGGGTTGTTCAAAGTCATCCAGGTCACGTGGCCGAACCTCCCATGAGGGACATGACCTGATCCACGTAGGCCTGAGTCTCGGGATACGGGGGTATCCCGCCATACTGGTCGACGGCCCCGGGACCGGCGTTATACGCGGCCAGGGCAACCGGAACTGATCCGTACTTGGCAATCAACCCAGACAGCATCTGGGCGGCCCCGTTAATGGCCTGCTGGGGATCGAACGGGTTGACCCCGAGACTCTGGGCGGTGGACGGCATGAGCTGCATGATCCCCTCGGCTCCAGCAGAACTGACCGCATTCGGGTTGAACCCGGACTCGACCTGGGCCACGGCCGAGAGCAACTGGGGAGACACCCCGTAGGTGGTTGCCGCCGACATGAACATGGGTACAAAATTCGCAGGCACACTAGCCGAACCACCCTGGCCGGCGGGCAGTCCCGTGGGGACCAGCCCGAGGGAACTCTGAGAGCTTTCGGTTCCAACCCCGGGGACCTGTACGGTCAAGGCCGTGTCGTAGTACCCGTTTTGAGCCGACTCGGAGATTGATGGTGGAACTACCTGTCTTATCGCGGTCAGGGAACTCCAGACCGGCTCGATCTGGACTGAGGCCCCGGTATGGGGAGCGTCTATCATCATCCCGTTTCCAACGTATATCCCGACATGTCCGGTTGGGTCACCCTCGGAGTTGAAAAACAACAGGTCCCCGGGTTGGGCCTGGGCTATTGAGGCCACCGGGGTACCAACCTGGGACTGGGCATCTGAGCCACGTGGTAGCGAGACCCCGAGATCTGCAAACACTTTTTGGACGAGTCCCGAACAGTCAAAGCCCGACGTACTCTCTCCCCCGTAAACGTAGGGGACCCCGAGATACTTTTCAGCAGTGTTTACCACGTCTCCTCCGGTTACTCCACCGCCGTAGCCAGGACCCTGAGATGACCCCATGATCCCACCAGATGTCCCGGCCCCCTGAATTGACTGGGCTGTCATGAGGGCCTGGACAAAGGCCATCGGGTCGGCAGCCGCCTGGGAGGCCATCTCTTGAATCGATGAGGCCTCGTTGGTAATTGCCGAGACCTGTGACTGAACCGATGAAACCAGGTCGGTCATTGGAGTTCCTCTGAATAACTATTATCTCGTGCGCCGATCCAACGGGTAGAGGAGATATCGTCGATGGTCTTTACCAGCTCTAGTTCTTGGACCCGTTGCTCATCTTCAACTCGACGCTCTTTTAGCTTTTCAATAATCTTGACGTTCTTTCGAGCTTGGACGTAGTAGGTCCTTCTCTGCTCCTGGACTGCCTGGGCTTGGAGAAGAGCCTTTTGGGAGTATCCAATTGAGTCTGCCGCAATCTGTAGGGTCTGGCGCTCACGCAAGAACTCCTCCTGGGACTGCTCAGGGTGGTTGAAGGACAGGCTGTTGTAGTGAGCTACCCGGTTGTCTTTTTCCTTTATCGCCAGGACGACGCCCTTGTTGGCCAAGGCCAGATACTGACCGGCTAAGTCCTCGTGGATCTTCCTCACCCTAAGCACGGTATCTAAGCGTTTCGACTTTCTTATCATGCCACCGCCAACTCGGGGGATCCAACAAGGGCCGCCAGACAGGCCCAGGACTCTTCAAGATCTGCGCACTCGTGCACACCCTGGCGCAAAAAGGCGTCAATAAAATCCTTCATACCCAGGGCCCGATCAACTAAGGGGTTGCTACCTGACACATAGGCCCCTATCTCCACTAGATCTTTGGCGTCCCGATAGGCAGACATGATCCTTCGAAGTTCAACCGACATCTTGCGCCGGTCCGCGTGGATTACGGCGGTCTCAAGTCGTGAGATGGACTCTAAGACGTCGACAGCCGGGAAGTGTCCCGAGGTGGCCAGCTGACGAGACAAGACCACGTGTCCATCCAACATAGACCGGGCCGCGTCGGCAATGGGCTCGTTCATGTCATCGCCTTCTACCAAGACCGTGTAGATTCCGGTTATGCTCCCCTTTTCTGAGGACCCGGCACGCTCTAGGAGCTTGGGGAGGAGCGAGAAAACTGAAGGCGGATACCCCTTGGTTGCCGGGGGCTCGCCAGCCGACAGGCCGACCTCTCGTTGGGCCATGGCGAACCTGGTAAGGCTGTCCATCATCAAGACCACGTCTAGACCTTGGTCTCGATACCACTCGGCAATCCGGGTGGCCGTAAAGGCGGCCCTAATTCTAACCAGGGCGGGTTCGTCAGAGGTGGCCACCACGACCACCGAGCGAGCCAGACCCTCGTCTCCGAGGTCCCGCTTGACAAACTCTGAGACCTCACGGCCTCGCTCGCCCACGAGAGCCAAGACGGACACGGCCGCGGAGGTTCCCCGGGCGACCATCGACAGTAAGGTCGACTTTCCAACCCCTGAACCCGAGAAAATCCCGATCCTCTGCCCGCGGCCACACGGGACCAGGGTGTCCAAAGAGCGAATCCCAAAGGCGAGTTGGGTCTCTATGAGGTCTCTATTGAGCGGATGGGGCGAGTCTGAGGCCATGTCGACCTGGACCAAGTCTCCACCGAGGCCTTTCCCGTCGATGGGGTTTCCAAGTCCGTCCAGGACTCGACCCAAGAGAGAGTTGCCTACCTTGATCGTGGGTGGCCTGCCGAGACCTTGAACCGGGGTCCCAAACTTCACCCCGGCAAGGTCACCGTAAGGCATGCACGAGACCCGGTTCCCAGAAACCGAGACGACCTCCCCGCTAATTGGTTGCGCCCCTGGGGGTAAGATCCTGACCTCGTCGCCGACCGCGGCCTGGATCCCTTCTACCTCAATTGCCAGGCCGACCATCTTACAGACCCGACCCGCGACTACGGGTCTGGCAACCTCTAGGGCCTGGCGAATCCTCTGGGAAGAGATATAGGAACTCACGACGTGGGCTCGGTTCCAACTAGGTAGGGTCTCACGTGAGGGATCTCTTGTGAGTTCGACTCTTGGGAACGGCTTACCGAGGTACCCAAGTCTCCGGTTACATCCTCGGGATTGACGTGGTGGACGTGTCCCATCCCGAGCAGGGCCTTGCGTACCCTTCCCAGGGCGTGGCTGAGCTGGGAGTCAATCGTGGTGGGTCCCACCTGAACTACGCACCCACCGTGTTCCACCTGGGGATCTTCAACAATGGTGCACTCTCGTCCGAGCTCGGTCACGTCAAAGCCCGAGAGCACCGAGATGTCACTTGGATTTAGCTTGATCAGGACGGCCTCGTTGGTAGGGGCCAGAGACAGGGCCCGGGTAATTGAGTCAAGTACCGGGCTCTCGGTGAGCTGGAGCTCTCGATTTAGCAGGGCCCGGGTCAACTTGTAGGCCAGATCAATACAGTCGCGCTCGGCGACCAGGACGGCTTCAGATCGAGCCTCTTCGACTCGCTCGACTGCTCCCAGGAGGGCCTTGGATGCGGATGCGATCTCTGAGTTTCGTCGTTCTTCCACGGTTTCCTTGTACTTTTCAAACTCCTCTTCGGCAGCGATCCGGCCGTCAATGAGACCCTTTTCGTATCCATCGTGAAACGACTCTTCTCTAATCGCGTCAAACCTGAGAGATAGCTCTTCAAGCTCGCGTGCCTCTTCTTCGGGGTCTCTAACATAGTGTCCGGGTTCCTCGTCACCTTGACCGGTGTCGTCACTCCCGTCTCCACGTAGCTGATCAAGTGACTCGTCAGGCTTTTGGTAGAGGCGAAGTTGTTCGGGGTCAACAAGGAGAGAGGCTGGACGCGAGGACGATACCCTCGGACCTCGCAGTACCCGCGCCTGGGCAGGGTGTGACGCATCATTCGACCAGCTCATCGGAGTCCCTCCCGATGGTTATCTCACCGGCAGCTTCCAGGTCTCTTACTACCCGGACAATTTCGGCTTGGGCCTGCTCAACCAGGGACATCCGGGTTGGTCCGAGGACTTCAATCTCCTCGTCTAGGTCGGTAACGGCCCTAGCTGACATGTTCTTGGTGAACTTGGCCTTGACCTCTTTGTTGACGCCCTTGAGGGCAATTGCGAGGTCTTTGGGTCCAATGTTTCTCAGGACCAACTGGAAGGCCCTGTCGTCCAGGTTGACAATGTCCTCGAAGGTAAACAGACGTTTGCGAACCTCTTCAGCCAACTCGGGGTCGCGTTCGTCAAGCGAGGTCAGTATCTGCTTCTCGGCCGGGCGCTCTGAATGGTTCAAGATTGCCACCAACGAGTTAACCCCACCGGTTTGGGTGGACGCACCAGACTCTAAGTACGCAGACAGCCGTCGCTCTAAGACAGCGGCACTCTGGCGGACCACGTCTGGGGCTACCCGAGACAGGCGGCCCAGGCGGGCGGCTACGTCTACCTTGATCTCCTCGTCCAAGGCGGCCAAGATCTGGGCAGAGTTGTCAGCTGTCAGGTGCGCCAAGACAATAGCAATTGTCTGCGGATGCTCGTTGGCCAAGAAGTTTGCGGCCTGCGTGGGAGCAATGGAGTTCAAGAACGCCAAGGGGCCCGACCCCGATGGTCCCAAGAAGCGAGCCAGGAGCTCTTCGGCCCTGGCAGACCCGAGGCGCTCACGAAGTACCCGGCGGGCGGCCTCAATGCCGCCTTGCCCGACAGCACGCAGTGCCTGAACGGCGTGAACGAATTCTTCGACGACTTCCCGAACGGTATCAAAATCCAGGGGAGGTAGCTGGGCTACTTCACTCATGAGCTCGACCACCTCGACGTCACTCATCTCGCGCAAGACCTTGGCGGCCTGATCCGTCCCGAACTGGGCGATCATGGTTGCGGCCTTCTGCCGGCCTGACAGTTGAAGGGTCATGGTTGGTAGGTCTCCACTATTTCCTAGGCAGGTTGCTGCTCTGATTGGCGACTCGACGATGGGACGACCCCAGGCAACTTGGTCTCTTGCATCCAGGCCCTAAGTAATCTGGCCACCTCGTCTGGCTGGTTCTCGATAAACTCACCTATTGAGGATGTCTCCAGCTCATGGGGTATACCATCCACCAGGTCTAGGTCGAACGGATTTGCACTCCCCGCAGGTACCATCTCTAGGTCCTCCTCACTTTCTTCTAGGGCTCCAAAGTCTAGGTCGTCGTCAAAGAAATCTCCGCCGGCTTCAAGTTCGCCTAAGGGCTCTTCTTCAACAATCTCTTCGGGCTTGCGCGCTGACCGGTACATCACGTACAAGATAATCGCCAGGGCAAGTAGCACCCCGGCCGCTCGAAGTGCGTTTACGATCTCGTTGTGTCTGGCAAGAGCGTTCTGTTGATTCTGGGCATTTTGCTGGGCCACCTGAGAGGCATTGGAGAACGGCAGAGCCTGTACTGAGATAATGTCGCCACGAGAGGTGTTCACGTTTGCCGCAGTCGCAACAGCCTGTTGAAGAGCCCCTATGGTTACCCCTGTGGGGATTGCCTTGGAGTTGACAATAACCGATACGGCTTGATTATTTATTGCCCCCGGGGCAGTCTGGATCTGCTCTGAGTACTTGCCGATGGTCAGGTTCTCCTGGTTGCCCGTGTTGACTAGGCTGTTATTAGAGCCAACTGACCCCAAGATGGTAGTAACAGATCCAGCCACACCCCCCGGTGGCGGGCTGTTTCCAGAGAAGGTCTCGTTCTGGGAATTTATCTGGTTTGGAGTAGAAATAACGGTCCCATCGGCGTTTTGAAGGAGTCCGTGGATCTGCTTGCTATCGCTGTTGAAATTCAGATTTGCATTTACAACCACGTCGGCATTGTTAGGTCCCAGGGTAGTGGTGAGCAGAGACTGGATGTTCTGCTCAGTGGCCACGTTATATAACTGGGTAGCCTGTTGGTCTTGATTGAGTGAGCTGTTCGCCCCAGGTCCAGACAGCAGGTGACCAGCCGAATCAGTCACGCTCACGTTATCAGCACTTAGCCCGGGAACCGACGAAGCCACCATGTGAACTATGGCCTGAACTTGACCACTAGTAAGAGCTTGCTGGGGTTGCATGGTAACCATCACGGCCGCGGTTGCCTGGGGGGAACTGTTTATTGCCAGGGAGTTCTGGTTTGGAATAACGATATTGACCTGGGCATTAGATACCCCCTGGATAGCTTCAATAGTACTCTGGAGTTCTCCTTGCAGTGCCCGTTGAAGGTCAATTGACTGTTGAAAAGCCGATGTAGTTATCCCTTCCTTGGAAACTATTGAGAGCCCAACATTGGAGTTCTGTGCGGGTAGCCCGGCTTGGGCCAGGGTTACCCGCTGAGAGTAAACATCGTTTTGTGGAACCAGCACGGTCGTTCCACCGTCGGCCACCGTAAAGGGGATGTGTTCTGAGGTTAGTTTCTGGGTGATTGACGCTGAGTCAGCCGCTGTGAGATTGGTATAGAGCGTGGTATAGGGAGTCTGGCTGGAAAGATGTAAGAACACGAACGCGGACACGACAGCGGCCAGTAGGGCAACCCCGACAACAGCCTTCTGTCCAATTGTAAACTCGTTGACGAGCTTCTTGGCTCCGTCTCTTAGCTTTTCAAGTTCACTGGGAATTGCAAGGGCCATGTAATCCTCCTTTCCGCATCTCGGAAGTCTCTGTGGTCACGTTAGAACTGCATCGACATGATCAGGTTGAAGGCCGCCGTGGCCTTCTGTGAGAGCGTGTCGGTCAGCTGCATGTCTAGGTTAGTTTGCTCGGCCGAGACCATGTAGTCGGCGATATTGCCGGTTCCGGACGATACCGCTAGGGCCTGGGCGTTAGTGGCCGTTTGGTGTTGCTGGAGGCTGTCAATAGCCTGGCCAAGTTGGCTCATAAAATCAGTACCAGCAACCGAAGGAGCGTTGGCCCCAGAGTTGGAGGCCGCAGCTACTGGGCTCTGACTAATGGTTGGAATCGACGGTAACGGGGGTATTGCTATGGGCATTTACTTTTCTTGCTCCTTGCTCTTAGACCGATTAAAAGCTTTCATATTGTTTACCTTCTATGCCCCTATCGTCATCGCACTCTGGTATGCACTAGTCGCCTTGTTGATCACGTTCACGTTTGCCTGGTAGGTGGTCTGGGCCATTACTGAGTCGACCATCTGGGACCCGAGGTCTACATTTGGGTATTTCACCATTCCCTGTTCATTCCCCGGGACGGTACCTTGAACTACCTGGGACTGGGTTGCGGCCTGGGGATTACCAGGCTGATAGGCCAAAACGGTCGAGTTCGAGAGTTCCACGGCCCCAACCGCAACACCTTGTCCGACCTGGCTGTCTATTGACTGACTCTCGGGATTCCCGGGAATTGGAACCGCAAACACGTACTGAGGCTGATAGGCCTGGTTGGCCGGGTTGACCCCATCATTCATGTTAGCGATATTGCCCGCAATTGTGTCTAGCCAGGTCTGCATCACATCCATGCCAGACCCAGAGATCGGAAGTACATCAAACAGGGGCACTAGTCTTGCTCACTTCTTCGTTCGACTGGTTCAAGTTGGCTCGCCTGCGATACCAAATAGTTGGCGAAACCCAGCACCTCAACTGACCGGTAATCGTAGATCATACAGTTACCGCGGGTTGCTGCATTGCATTAGCAAGTAGGTTGAACTTGAAATTCATAGCCGTGACTACGGCCTGATACTGAAGAGTTGCCCGGCTGGCGTTCACCAGTTCATCTGCCAGGTTGACATTGTTCCCGTCTGTTCCGGGGGGATTTGAAGAGCTATAAACGGATGTCGATGCCAGGGTCCCCGGCGAGGGAGTACTCAAGGCAGCCTGTAGGGATGACTGAAAGTCAACCTCGCTTGCCGTGTAGTTTGGCGTCTGGTCGTTCGTAACGTTGTTGGCTATGACGTTCTGTTGCAGGGTAAGTCCATCAAGGGCGTAGTGCAACACCCTTACCGTCATGTCGTTACCTATTGATGAATCTGACACGGATCACCTCTTCAACTGCATACAAAAGGAAGGGCATGACGCCCTCCCTACCTTTATTCCTAGCCCTCCTGGGCTCGTTGTATTGTCGGCAGAGCAATCCGTGCTCATTAGGAATTATCGGGAAATCTACAAGGGAACTTTAGCAAGTGGGCTAAAAAATTTCTACCCAAGCTCAAATTGTAAAACCTTGAAAACAGTTGGTTGAATTCACATCTTTGAACCCCGCTCTCCTTGACTATAGTGCTTTCACTACATCTCAAATTTTCGCCCTACGTGATCAAAAAAATGCTCTCCGTAATCACCGAGTATACCGTTTAGGCTAGCCAGATTGATTGATACCCGGTGTAAATGACCGACTATTGCCACTTTTATCTACCAAAAATGGCTAATACACAGGTTTTCAACAAATGGCCTCGTTGCGTTGCTAAATTTTCAACAGTCAGTTGCCGCCACGACAGATGGTAGACCGAGAACTTCGTTCTCCTATTGACCAGGGTGTTTGTCGTCAGAGCGCCAAATCGGTTCTCGGGGTAAGTCAAAAAAGACCTCCAGGTCTTTACCCTCGATGGCGTCAAAGGCCAGGTCCACCCACCGGTCTGCCCCTGCGAGAGGAGACGGGAGCTTGTCCTTGGCAAACCAACCCAGATCAGAACATTCCAGGGGGTGGGGTTCTAGCTCACCTGAAATATACCTACACTGAAATACCAAGGAATAAAATGGAAAATGAGAGTATCCTCGTCTCAATCCGTCGAACAGGGCGATCAATCTGGCTGGCTTGACCTTGAGCCCAGTCTCTTCGAGTACCTCTTTCTCTATAACCTCTGATGCAGAGTAACCAACATCAGCCCAACCGGTTGGATACAGCCAAAATCCCGAATCACCTCGTTGAATAAGTAAAATCTCGCCTCGCTCATTTCCCACAACCGCCCCAACGGCAAGCTTCGGGGTGACATATCCAGGAACTCCACTTCCGACAGACCTCATGAGTTCGACAATTGTCGCCTCGGTATCGTCGGTTGCTCTGGTATCTCCTGAGCTGGCAACCAATATGTCTGCAGCAATCTTTAGGATTTCTTCAAATCGCTCACGCTCGTAAAGACTTTCTGTAAAGCCCAGACCGGTCCTGGCAACGGCCGACAGAGATTCACCCCATCGTATGAGGTCACCTTGGCTTACTGAATCGAAGGCCATCGCCGAAAATCTGGGTTCCTACCCAATTGATCTCAACATAGAAATAGCTGGTTTTGTTGAGTTGTCGAGGTTCAACCCGAGGGCGCTCCTGCGGCACTCGACCCTGGTGAAGACGAACTGGTCGACGACGAGCTAACAGTGGACAATGTGGCGCTTGCTGGACTGAAGTTGTTAAAGAAATACTGGTAACCGAGTGGAGTCCTACTGGGCCCTTGTATCTCAATTATGAAACCCATCGTACCAATTACCCTAACTTGTCCAACAATAAATTGTTGACTCCCACTGGCTATCGTGAAACTTGCATTCCATGAATTACCACTATGAAAGTAATAAATATCTTTTGGCGATGCAGAACTCCCAGACGGTTCCAGGCCCTGAATTATTGACTCGTTTGTAAGATATGGATGTGGATTTCCACCATCTGCCGTCATCTGTGATGGCAACGAAAAATCAATAACCTGATATGTGAACTGCTGTCCACCTATTGTGCTTTCGGCCTGATAGGTGGTGGATGGAGCGGTAACTATGTTCGAAATAATCTGCGTGTTTGTAGCCGAGGAGGCTGGAGCACCAGGAAATTTTTCAGAAAAATAGTTATTCGGATCCGTAAAACTTGTTGCTCCAACAAAATTTGAGGGAATCGAATTATCAGAAGTCGCAGAATTATTGGTAGGCGAGGGTGACTTAGAACCAAACACTACGAACTTCGCAAACACGCCAATAGCAATCACCACAATAATTGCAACTACCAACGCAATTTTTTTGCTATCAACTCGCGCTCTACTTTTTTGGTTGCTGATTTCAAACTCGTTTGTGCCAAATCCTACTGGAAAACCTTGTATATAAGTTGGGTCTCCCGGACCTCCAAAGGAAGGATCACCACCAAACGGTGGAGCCCCGAAACCTGGAGGTGGTGGCGGAGTCGCGCCGAGTCCTGGTGGAGGTGGTGGTGGAGTCGCGCCGAGTCCAGGTGGCGGCGGAGGTGGAGTCGCGCCGAGTCCAGGTGGAGGAGGTGGCGGAGTCGCGCCTTTGCCTGGTGGAGGAGGTGGCGGAGTCGCGCCTATGCCTGGTGGAGGTGGTGGCGGGGGTGTGCCTATGCCTGGTGGAGGTGGTGGCGGGGGTGTGCCTGTGCCAAGAGGCTCTGGTTCAACAGCTGGCTCCTTTGGAACTCCTGGGGGCAAAACTGGTGCTTTGGTCTGACCTGAACCTGCTTTACCTGAAAGTAGTGGGTCCATCTCTGCTAGAGATGGGGAATTTTCAACAGTCGGTCGCGTCGGTGGTGAAACCATAAGGTCGTCAAGATCTAAAGTGTCGATATCAGATGAGGAGATTTCATCCCTTACCGGCTTTGGAGTTGACTCGGGAACTGTCTCAACTACTATGCCTGGATCAGCGGAATCTTTGCCTAGCTCGGGGCTTACCGCAACAGCGTCATCGAGAGTTTTCTCCGGTTGGCTATCGTCTGGCGAGTGATCTGGCACAGAAAGCGTGGGGGCATGTACGTTAGTGGGCTCTGGACGCGCAACATACAGACCATCCCCAGAACTCAGGTCACTTGAGAGTCGCGTGCCACACACCATGCACTTGACGGCCGTTGCCCCGACTTCGAATCCACAACTCGGACAGCTAGCCAAAATACTTCCCCAGACGGCTGGACTTAGAAACTCTTGAACGACCTAGATACCCAAACATATGCCCACACCACGCTAACAGATTTATGTTCTCGAAATAGGTATTGCAATAGATGGTTAGCTCTCTACAACGTCAGCCAGGCGGTTAACCTCGACCTCGTGATCACTCAGCCAGATCAGGGCGCTCTCAATACAACCGGGCTCTCCCGACAGCTGACAGATCATCCACCCCACGTTCTCGTCCACGTTGGCCCGCCTAATATTGACCACGACACCAGTTTCTGAAATCAGTCGAGAGATAACCGGCTCTCTGATCAGGTCTCCCTTGAAGGTCATGTGAACCTTGATGCCCGATAGAATATCGTCAGCTCCCAATTGTCGGTCCTCCTATTGTCGCGTTTAGATTTCCTGACCTAAAGCCCTCCAAGTCGATAGTAACGTACTGAAACCCGGTTCGTTTCAATCTTGTTGTTATCTCCTCGCGAAATTCAAGGCATCGAGATAGTTCTCCTGGTGCCAGTTCAATTCGGGCAAGCTTGCCGTAGTTGCGCACTCTGACCTGGCTAAATCCCAGGTCGTGAAGGTAATCTTCGGCTTCCTCGACTTGGGCCAGCCGGGCAATGTTGACCGGAGTACCGTACGGGATTCTAGAGGCCAGACACGGCTGGGCTGGTTTGTCCCAGTTGGGCAAGCCCCAGGCCTTGGAGATATCGCGTATCTCTGCCTTTGAGAGTCCGCTGTCGGCAAGTGGAAAGATTGCCCCGGCCTCTCGGGCTGCCCGTTGGCCCGGGCGGATGTCGCCAAGATCGTCGGTGTTTACTCCCAATACAATCGTGGCCTCCAATTTGCGTGCCACAGGGTGCAGTGACTCCATTAGTGACTGCTTGCAAAAATAGCACCTGTCCTGGTTATTTCGAACATAGGATTCGTTGTCCATCTCGTAGGTCTCGACCAGGTTCCAGGCCAGATCCAGGCTGTCAACCAGGGCCTTACATGCCTTCAACTCTCGTGATGCCAGACTCGGGGACTTAGCAGTCACACACACGGCACCCTCTCTCCCGAGAACCTTGCGGGCACTCACCGCCAAAAAACTAGAGTCAACTCCACCGCTAAATGCAACCACCACCTTGCGACAGTCTGAAAGTATCTGCTCAAGCTTGTTTAGCTTTGCATCAAAGCGCCGACTAGACGTGTCGTATGTGAGCAAAGTCACGCTTTAAATCCGGGACATCTCACCCAGGTCACTGGGCTCACACACTATCCCGGACAAGAACGGACCAAACTCAGCATATTGTGCAGATGCCGGGTCAAAGCGCATCGAGTACACACAGTCCTTTAGTGCCTGCATAGAGGTCCCGAAGAGACTAACTCCCCATTCAAAATCGTCAAGACCAGTGGATGCGGTTACGAGTTGAATTACTCGTCCAGCAAACTGCCTTCCTACTTTGCCGTGACCCATCATTAGTTTTTCTCGTTGCTCGTAATCCAGACCGTACCAGTTCCAAGAGTCAGACCGTCGTTTGGACATCGGATAAAAACAGAACGCTGGCTTTCCTTCCGGGGGAAGATTTGGATAAAGCCTGGCCTGCTTGAGTTCATCTGGAACACCCCGGGCGTACTCTGAGACCTCGGTGACCGACACGTACGAGTAAGACAGCTCTAACCCGCATGTTCTAAGGGTAGACTGCAACTCCCTTAGCCTGGCCGGTTCTCTGGCCAGGCCCAGAACACAGATATCGCTGCGATGACCCAGCATCTTGACAGTCACGACCGACAGAGACTCCCGGTCGAGGTCCCCAAGATACTCTTGTAGAGAACCAAAGTCTGTCTTGTCGCCGGTCTTCCAGAATAGGTGGGCCACGCATAGACCCGGCTCTTGTAACTCGGCTGAACTCATTCCCCAGATTCTAGCCGTCTTATCCCAGTTACGCCCTCTCGTGGTCGCAACGATTCCGGGTAGCAATAAAAACGCCCGAGCCCGATCGATTGAACAGGCTCGGGCGCTAAAGACCTAACGGTCTACACCACTTTAGAAGTCGTCCATTCCTCCCGGAGGCATTGCAGAAGCTTTCTCTTCGGGCTTATCGGCAACCACGGCCTCGGTAGTCAAAAACAGGGCAGCTATCGAGGCGGCATTTTGAAGGGCTGACCGGGTAACCTTAGCAGCGTCAATGACACCAGCCTTGGGGAGATCTTCGTAGACCCCGGTTGCCGCATTGAGACCTTCAGTTGCTGGAAGAGACAGGACCTTCTCAACAACGACCCCGCCTTCGAGTCCGGCGTTGACAGCGATCTGCTTTAGAGGCTCTTCTAGGGCCCTCGACACGATTCGGGCCCCTGTTGCCTCGTCTCCAGATAGTTTCTTGACAAGAGTGTCTACTTGCACCTTTGCCCGGAGCAAGGACACCCCACCACCGGGGACTACACCCTCTTCGACAGCCGCCTTGGTCGTTGACACGGCATCTTCAATTCGGTGCTTCTTTTCCTTGAGTTCAACCTCAGTGGCGGCCCCGACCTTTATGACCGCGACTCCCCCGGCCAGCTTTGCCAGTCTTTCTTGGAGCTTCTCACGGTCGTAGTCAGAGTCGGTGTTATCAATCTCGGCCCGGATCTGATTTACTCGTCCAGTAATATCTGCCTCGTTGCCTGCCCCTTCAACAATGGTCGTCTCGTCCTTGGTGATCACGACTTTGCGCGCCTGGCCCAAAAGGTCCATGGTCACGTTTTCTAGTTTTAGACCGACTTCCTCTGAGATAACCTGTCCACCTGTCAGAATCGCAATGTCCTGGAGCATCGCCTTGCGTCTCTCCCCAAACCCGGGGGCCTTGACCGCTGCGCTCTTGAAGGTTCCTCGAATCTTGTTTACTACCAGGGTTGCCAAAGCCTCTCCCTCGATATCCTCAGCAACAATAACCAGGGGCTTGGAGGCCTGCATGACCTTCTCCAATACCGGGAGCATGTCTCTAACATTGGAGATCTTCGACCCGAATAACAAGATGTAGGGATCTTCCAGAACCGCCTCCATCCTTTCTGAGTCGGTCACAAAATAGGGCGAGATATAACCCTTGTCAAAGCGCATTCCTTCAACCAGGTCCATCTCCATCCCAAAGGTTTGAGACTCCTCGACGGTGATTACCCCGTCTTTGCCAACCTTATCAATGGCCTCGGAGATCATCTTTCCGATCTCGGGATCTGCAGATGATATAGATGCTACCTGGGCAATCTGGTCTTTTGATTCGACCTCTTTTGCCAGGGACTTCAGAGACCCAACTGCTGCCTCCACGGCCTGCTCGATTCCCTTCTTGAGAACCATTGGATTGGCCCCGGCGGCCACGTTGCGTAGTCCCTCTCGAACCATTGCCCAGGCAAGAACGGTGGCCGTGGTGGTTCCGTCTCCGGCCACGTCGTCAGTCTTCTTGGCCACCTCCTTGACCAGTTCGGCGCCGATTCTCTCGTAGGGATCTTCGAGGTCGATCTCCTTGGCGATAGACACGCCGTCATTAGTGATCGTTGGAGCTCCCCACTTCTTCTCCAAGACCACGTTTCGGCCCTTGGGGCCCAGGGTTACCCGGACCGCGTCGGCCAGCTGGTTCATGCCCTTTTCAAGGGCCCGACGAGCTGTTTCATCAAATGTAATCATCTTTGGCATAACGAACTCCCTCCGTTTTTCCGGCTCCATTTCTGGAGAATTAGCACTCTAAACCTGTGAGTGCTAACAGCACATCACACCAGAAAACTTTTTGCAAGTCGACCGGAATATTTTTCCAGCTCAGACAGACCCGTCTCCGGCCTCGGCTTGGGCTAGCCAATCCCTAGATTACCGAGCCTAGCCGCCTGCCACTGCTGGGACGATTGAGATCACCTGGCCGTCTGTAACCGGGGTCTCAAGACCCCCCAAAAACCGGACATCTTCGTCAGACAAGAACACGTTGACAAACCTACGTACCTTGCCGGTCTCGTCAAAAATTCTCTCGCCAATTCCTGGGTGAGACTGGTCTAGCTCACGCAGGGCCTCGCCCACCGTGTTGGCCGACACGGTAATCTCCGACTCGTTGGCCGTAAGGGATCTTAGTTGGGTTGGAATTCTAATAGAAACTGGCACTATCTAGCTCCTTGTCTGTTGTTGTTCTACAATTATCTCGTGTCGGGAGGGTTAGAAAATACTATCTCGCCTGCCTGAATTGACTTGCGGAATGATTCTAGGCTTGGATCAATCACGGTCGACACCGACACGCGCCCGCTTAGACAGTCCAAGGTTTTCAGACCGTGCCCGGTCACCAGAGCCACTACCTGCTCGCCCGGCTCAAAGGCCCCCCTGGCGGCAAGTTTTCTAAGCGTAGCAATGGTTACCCCGCCAGCCGTTTCAGCGAAGATACCCTCGGTGCTGGCCAAAAGCTCGATCCCCTCCAAGATCTCGTCGTCGCTAACGGCCTCAATTGAACCGCCCGTGTTTTTTACTACCTCAAGGGCATACCAACCGTCGGCCGGATTGCCAATGGCAAGTGACTTTGCAATCGTGTCTGGCTTGACCGGGCGGATAAAGTCGGTTCCATCTTGAAAGGCCGTGGCAACTGGCGAACAACCGGCGGCCTGGGCCCCTGAAATCTTGACGTGTTTCTCGCCGATAAGGCCCACCTTGTGCAACTCCCCGAATCCCTTATGAACCTTGGTCAGCTGGCTCCCGGACGCGATCGGGACGACCACGTGGTCGGGGGCCTTCCAGCCCAGCTGCTCGGCAATCTCAAAGGCCAAGGTCTTTGATCCCTCGGCGTAATAGGTCCTGATGTTTACGTTCACAAAGGCCCAATCGGGCATCTCAGCGGCCAACTCGGTGCACAGACGGTTTACGTCGTCGTAGTTCCCGTCGATGGCAACCACGTTGCCCCCGTAGATGGCCGTGCCCAGTATTTTTGGGGTCTCAAGGTCTTTGGGGATAAATACCACGCTGTCCATCCCGATATGGGCCGCGTGGGCCGCCACCGAGTTAGCCAGGTTTCCCGTAGACGCGCATGCGGCAACCTTGAACCCGAGGTGCCGGGCTGCGGTTAGGGCCACCGAGACAACCCTGTCCTTGAAGGACCCAGTTGGATTTAGGGTGTCATTTTTGATCCACAGGTCGTCTAGGCCGAGTTCCCGACCCAGTCGAACGGCCTTGACGAGCGGGGTAAAGCCAGCCCCCAGATCGACCGGGTCGTCGTCTTGAACGGGCAACAGATCCCGGTATCGCCAGATCGACCTCGGTCCGTTTTCAATTCTAGCCGTGAGGTCTAGTGCCGATATAGCCTCGTAGTCATAGACCACCTCCAGGGGTCCAAAACAAAAGTCGCACACCGCCAGGGCCTCAAGGGGGAACAGGCGCGAACACTCACGGCACCTCAACTCTTGACCTATCACCGGATTTATACCTCCTAAATCATCTGTCGGGCATTGGCACCTGGTACGGCGATCTTGGGAGGTAAGTCCCTTGACCGGGGCAACCTGGCAAACATGCCCGGTCGCTCCGTACTGGTTGCTGCGGTTTCACAGGGCCCGTCCCTCAACCGCTCTGGATGATCCCTCAATACTTGCCGATTTCCCCTCGCCCGTCAAGTGGGCTAGGCGTGTTCAACTTTCCCGGTGTCCTTTCAAGGGTTACCTCACCAGGTTGGCTTGGTATGCTCTTGTGTGACCTTAGACCATCGAGATTTCACCCTGGACGACCTGGCAGAGGTCAAACGCTCCCGTCGGGCCACGGTAAGCGTGTGCATCCCGGCCCGCAACGAGGCCACCACTTTAGGTACCGTCTTAGACGGGGTCGTCCCTCTGATGAAGACCAGGTGGCCCTTGGTCGACGAGTTAATCGTGGCAAACGATCACAGCCAAGACGACACGGTCCTGATCGCCCTGGCTCGCGGTGCCAAGGTAGTACACGTTGACCAGTGCTGGTTTTCAAGGGGGCCCGGGAAGGGAACGGCTATGAAGGCCGCCCTGGAGTCAACCTCGGGAGACCTCGTGGTCTTCTTAGACGCAGACGTTCACAACTTTTCGGCCAACTTTGTCCTGGGCCTGGTGGGTCCCCTCCTAACCGAGCCCAACGTGAAACTGGTCAAGCCGATATACGAGCGAGACCTCAACGGGATACCCGGCGAAGGAGGTCGGGTAACCGAGTTGACCGCCAAGCCTCTCATAAGGAACCTTTTTCCGGACCTGTCCTGGGTCCACCAGCCCCTGGCCGGTGAGTGTGCCGGCCCGGCACACGTATTTTCCGAGATCTTCCAATCGGCCGTTGTGGGAGGTCCCTGGGAAGGATACGGGATCGAGATGGAGATTCTTATCGAGACATCCCTCAGGTACGGCCCAGGCTCAATCTCTCAGGTCTATCTAGGTGAGCGCAGGCATCGCAATAGGACCCTGGCTGAGCTCTCGGTAATTGCGGACCAGGTAGCACAAGTAATCCTGTCAAAAACCAGCTTGATCCAACCAGGCCAGTAGCCGGGAACCGACCAACCCGGCAAAGTCTGGCGAGTTCTCAAGGACGCTATCTGGTGCGTCGACTAGCACTAACTGATCTCCCAGTTCCAGTGAGCTTCCCCCAGTAATCACGACCACGGGCTTGTCGTAGCTCTTTGCCAGCTCCGACACAAACCCGACAACCTTTCCATCCCACGACGACTCATCTACAAATCCCTCACCGGTTATAACTAGATCACACTCCATTATCTTGTCTTCGAGGTCAACCCGACTGGAAACCAGGTCGACCCCAAGCTCCAGCCTGGCCCCGAGAGCACTAAGTCCCCCGGCAAGTCCTCCGCCTGCCCCGGTCATGTTCTCTTGGGCAACGTCGACCCCGAAGCGATCCATGTAACTACTCCTCAAGACCTCAAGCCTCTTGGTCAGTAGAAGGACCTCGGACGGCGATGCGCCCTTTTGTGGAGAAAACTCCCGCGGGGCATCTAGGAACTTGGTCTTCACGTCACACGCACACACAATCTCGACGTCACTCAATCGAACCCAGGGCTCTAAGGCTTCTAGGGCACCAGCTCCTCCGTCTGAGGTGGCTGAGCCACCTAGCCCGAGGACTATCTTATCCACCGACACACTCAGGGCCCCACGAATTAGCTGGCCCACTCCAAAGGTGGACGCTCTTAGGGGATCATTGTTTTGGGCTCCCCCGATTGTGGCAAGCCCACACGCCATACCCGTTTCGAGTACGGCCGTCTTTTCCCCGTCCACGTAAGCTACCCCCCATCTCACCCGGATGCTTCTACCAAGTGCGTCTTGGACAAACGAGTACCTGTCCCGGGTCCCTATCGCACTACCATACACCTCTAGAAACCCCTCTCCACCATCTGAGAGCGGACAGCCTAGTGTCGGTATCCCGGCCTCGGTGAGGCATTGAACTATCACCCCGGTTAGCCACGAAGATGTAGCAAAGTACCGGAACTTGTCAGGGCAAACTAGAACCTTTGGATTAGATTTCATTTCAACCTTATTACGCCTCCCACGTGAGATGTTGCAAACCGATGTCAATCACCAAAGTTGTGCTGGAACATAAAATACTTTTCCTTTTACACGACTTGTCTCGGGCTGTTGGTTATACTAGATACTACAAGCACTACACCTCCCGTGACGCATACCTAAAAGTTTGTCGTCCAAAATGCGTTTCGTGCCCGTAAAGACCTCTTGAATATGTCCCAGCCCGATATCGATAAATCAAACATTATCGTCGTCTCAAATCGTGGACCTGCAAAGTTCACACTTGACCACGATGGGCAAGTCTCCTCTACCAGAGCAGGGGGGGGTCTATCTTCAAGTCTGGCCGATCTATTGGAGACCACCCCGGTTACCTGGATATGTGCCCCGATGTCTCGTGACGAGTACACCATTGCTGCTAGCCGAGAAACCGAGATCTCTTATGGGTCAATTCACGTGGAATTCATCAATCCCGACAAAGACAGGTACTCTCAAGCCTACAACTCGTTTTCCAACTCAACCCTGTGGTTTTTGTACCACTCGATGTTTGACCGGCCTATGCGACCTAGCTTCACTCCCAGCCTGTACCAGTCCTGGGAGTCATACAAGTACCTAAACCAGATATTTGCCAACAAGATTGTCTCTCAGGCCAATCCCGAGTCTGTGATTCTGGTTCAAGACTACCACTTACACTTGGTAGCCAGGTACGTCAAGGAGGTACGCCCAGATCTGCGTATGGTTCACTTTATTCATACCCCCATGTGTAGCCCTGAAGAACTTGAGGTACTTCCTAAACCAATCGCCCAAGAGTTGATGGGTTCCATTACAAGATTCGATGCGGTTGGATTGCACAGTCGTCGCTGGCAAGACAACCTGTTGGCCTGCTGTAAGAGCCTAGACCTTGAACCCCCCAACACGTTTTTCGTACCCTTGGGAATCGACCCGGGTCACCTGCACAAGACAGCCAACTCTCCGGGGTGTCAAAAGGAACTAAGAGATCTCTCGCAACTCATTCACGGACGCAAGATGATCTTGAGAGTCGACCGGATTGATCTTTCAAAAAATATCTTGAGAGGATTTGAAGCGTTTGATCTAGCCTTAGAGCGGTGTCCGGAGATGATAAACAACGTCACGTTTATCGCACTCCTAAATCCGTCTCGCCAGGACATTCCACAGTACATTGATTACCGAGACAAGATTGAGTGCCTCGTGGACAAAATAAATACCAAGTGGACCAAAGTGTCAAGCTCGCGCATGGACTCGTCTTTACCCCCCTGGGAGCCAGTCCACCTAGAGATTGCCGACAACTATGCTAGATCTGTGGCCGCCCTACAACTTTATGACGTGCTCGTTGTAAATCCCATCAAAGACGGACTAAACCTGGTCGCAAAAGAGGGGCCCTGTGTAAACAATAATAACGGGATTCTCATCTTGTCTCAACAGGCCGGAGTGTACGACGAGTTGGGTCGCGTGGCCCTCACGATCAACCCCTTTGACGTTTCCCAGTGCGCCGATCAAGTTGTCCGAGCCGTTACAATGTCCATTCACGACAGGTGTATACAAAGCAGTTCACTCAAGGAACTCTCGACAATGTCCACCCCGGCCACCTGGTTGGAAACTCAACTGAGAGCCCTCGTCTAATTAGTTAGGCTAGACAGGAGTTCTAGCGCTTGAGCAGGAGACTCTACAATAATGTCGGCCAGGTCCAATAGTTCACCTGGTGTCTCTGGACCACTTACTACAACTCGCACCTTCAGGGTACTTGCACAAAGTGCGTCTAGTCCCCTAAATGCGGCCAGGTCACCTTGATCGTCACCAATCACGCATACCCCCTTGACCCCCTTACAAAACTCGACGAGGGTTGAACCCTTGTCTGGTAGGCCCTCGGGAATTATCTCTAGAACTTTCTTTCCCTCAATAACTCTAAGGCCCTCGCCCTGGGCGACAGAGTTGACATAATGTTCCAGATCTACCGGCAAGATCCCGATGTCTCGATAGTGCACGGCAACCGAGTACACCTTGTCTTCTACCAAGACCCCAGCGGTGGGGTACTCAATCTCAATGTACCCGACAAGTTTTCGACGTACCATGTCTATCCTGTGCATGTTCTCGTCTAAATCATGTGGCAAACGAGTTCCCGAGTCTCTGGTCCATTTCTCAAGACCATACAGTCCAAAAAGGGTCGGCTGACCAGCCCGTTCGTTGGGTAAACCCAGACGATCCAACAGGAACGAGACCGGGCGCCCAGATATCACACAGACCCGGCTGAGTTGCTCGGCTAACCCACACAAGACCTCACAGGCCCCGTCCAATGGTTTAGCGAGGTTCGGATCACCAACGATCTCAGAGATCGTCCCATCAAAATCCACACAGACCGCTTGGCTTTCAAGTGCCCGAAAGCTTCCTATCAGATCTCGATCTAGCCCAAAGGAAACCACGGGTTGGGTGTCAGCCTAGGAAGTAGTTGATGACGCCAACGTGGGCCCGACCACGACCAGCACGTCGATCCCCTGAATCGACGTCACAGGGGCACTGGACGAGATAGGCTCAACAGACCCCGACACGTTCAAGAACGTGGCAACCGCCTGCGCGTTTCCCTGATAACCAGGAGCATAGTAAATAGTCGTCGACGATACGAGTGTAGACGCATTGGCCACTTTCGGGCTCTGATATCCCAGCGACACCAGCTCCGAGGAAACTCGACCAGCAGCCCCGGAGACCGAGGTCCCGTTAGCTACTAACACAGTTACCTGGCCCGGGGGGACTACCGCCAGGGTAGTTGTGGTTGTACCCTTCTTGCTAGAGGAGCCCCGGGTCTTGTCCGTGGCCGACGTTGGGGCCGACACGTGCGCTCTTGTTGTTGGAGGAGCGTTCGTTGTAGAGCTTGCGAGAGAGTTATCTAGGACGACCGTATTGGGTACCGGCGCAAGAGTTCCCTTGCCAAGCCCCGACGCCCCGGTCTTTCCTAGTACAATCGAACCCAGAACAAGGGCCACAACCAACAAAACTACCGCCTTTAGGGTCTGGGTCGATTGATGGCTTGGCTCTGGCTGACCGGGTGATGTGCTTTGCTGGCTCGCCACTAATCCCTACTCTCCAAAATCAAATTAGGATACCTCGATTTTCCTATAGCTTCACAGGGGCCAGGACCTAAATCAAGCACCCTCCCAATATTGGTCAGGCCCTAGGTTCAACCTGGCCACAGCCCTAAGATGGCCCGTCTAACCGAAAAGGGTACGTACTAGGGACTCTTGTGCGGATAGACCGGCCGTCGAGCTTACCGAGACTACGGTAGAACCCTCTAGGACGTACAGGATGTTGTAAGTGCCCTGAGGACCCGACACCGAAAAGCTAAAGGCCCCCGAACCCAGACCAGGCACTGGGGTAACCTTGTTGGTCTTTGACGCGTCCGACTGTTCGGACACAAACTGCGACGTGGTCGTGCCTCCTTGAAACTCAACAGTCACGGTCTGCCCGGCCTTAGAAGTGCTGTTGAACGTACACAGGACACTCTTGCCCGCACCGCTAGAGATCGGAGCGGAAAGTGACTCGCCCAGGGCGGTACCAACCTGTGAAGCACTCAGAGCTGAACAGGTCGGGCTTGCCAGAAATGAACCAGACAGCTGGCCCGACGACGGGGCTCCGGTCGTGCTGGTCGAGGCCCCGCCACCAGGTGTCGATTGGGTCACCTGAGTCGTGGCACCCTTGGATCCCTTGGAGGTGAGCGCCTGTAGTGAACTCTTGAGGGTCCGAGAGGACTCAGTCATCTGGGTCGCCTTGGCGGTTGGCTTGGCTGCCGACGAGCACGACGTGATGAGACCACCTACCATCAGACAAACAAGAGCAATTTTCATGATCGTTCCCGGGTTTCTTGTCAAAGTTCCTCCTCGAAGTTGTCTAGCTGACTAGTTTAACCGCCCAGCCCGACTGGGAGTTAGATGCCTGGGTGCCAAAGTAGCTTGCATCCCCAAAGCTGTAGACACCCCCACCTGAGGCCAGGATCCAATATCCCTTCCCGTCGGGGGTAGACGTGATTGAGTCCACGTGGGTCTGGACTTGAACGCTCCCAACCTCGCCACCTAGATACTGGGCGTCACCAAAGGCAAACACCCCACCGTCGGATCCCACTAGCCAGTACCCGTCTCCGTTAGGGGTGGCCGCCATGGAGACTATCGGAGCCGAAAGACGGGTTCCCCCGGTTGACCCAAAGTAATTGGCATCGCCAAAGGCAAACACCCCACCGTCGGCTCCCACTAGCCAGTACCCGTCTCCGTCTGGGGTGGCCGCCATGGAGACTATCGGGGACGATAGTCTAATGCCCCCGGTTGACCCCAAGTACTTGGCGTCGCCAAAGGCAAACACCCCACCGTCGGCTCCAACCAGCCAGTATCCGTCTCCGTCGGGGGTGGCCGCCATGGAGACTATTGGGGCCGCGGGTAGAACAGAAAGCTCCCCGAGAGGCGGTGCCCCTCCAAAGCTATCCACCTGTCCATTTTGGGTAGCCACCCAATACCCGGCTCCAGGCGACAAGGGCACCGGGGCCAGGAACGTGATCTGACTCTGTGACCCGGTAGCCGACGACCCAAACGGGGTACTTATTACGAGATCACCGGTCACCTGGTGGATGGCGTACGAGGGAGGAATGGCTATAGCCATAATCCCATCTCCAAGGACGTTGAAGATCGAGATAGGGACTCCATTGAACGTTACCTGGGTGGTCGACGAGAAGTTGGTCCCGGTAACCACGATAAATCCAATCTGATCGGTATACAGGGTTGCCTGGACGATCAGATCTATTTGAGGTGGCCCGGGTACTCCACCATTTGTTGTACTCAAAATAATTCCCCCACCAAAAAATGAACCCTGATAACCGCCTGGTCCAAAGTAACCAGTGCTTCCTAGCACCGGGCCGATTCCTATAATCGAACAAGTAGTCTGGCTCTGACAGTTTATTCCGGTATAGTACGCGTTGGAGACCGGGTTCTGTGAAACCCACGTCGCACCAAAGTTGGTGCTTGAGACAATATAGGAAGCAGCTGGACCCCCGTTACCTCCAACGTTAAATCCATCCCCCTCATAACCCTGGCTGGCCAGCATATAACACGACTGGCCCAAGCAGGTTATCGCCTTAACGTTGTCAACCCCTGATTGACCCTGGGCAAGCGAGTCCAGGTCAACACTCCAACTCTGCCCACCATTGGTACTTGAAAGCACCAGATCCACCTGATGGATAGCTGGCCCACCGGGACTCGACGTCAACGAACCAAAGGACTCGGCCGTTCCAGCCGCCCAACAGTCAAGTTGACTCTCACAGGTAAAGCCGCTCAACTTGGCCCCAACAACTGAGCTTGGAACCTGTTGTGCCGTCCAGGTTGACCCACCATTTTGGGTTACATAGATATGGTCTCCACCAACTACCCAGCACACAAGCGTGGCGGCCTGACAGTAAACCGTGTTGAGTCCTCCGACCGGGAACGAGTTGCCAATATACCAATCCTTGCCGTCAGAGGTTTCGGCCAGAGTTGAATTCCCAATCGCAATACAGTGTGATGTATCGTAACACGATACTGATTTGAGCTGGCTAAATTGGCCAATCGGTTGGGTGATGTTGATTGAATATTCGTTCCAACTCGTCCCTCCATTAGACGTGCCCAAGATACCATTCGAGCTGCCCACTGCCCAACAAATATTTGTAGACGGACACGTAATTGCCTCCAGTGAAGATATACCAAAGGAAGAAAACTGAACCGTCCAGCTGTTTCCGCCATCTGAGCTATATAAAACGTTAGTCGGATTATACACGAAATTTGAACTTTGAATAGCCCAACACTGGGTCTGGGTCGGACATGACATCGACGTGAAACCCTGTGTGGTCGGGTCATTACTTGCCGGAGCCAGGCTGGGTGACCAGCTGGCCCCTCCATCTGACGAGGAATATATACTACCGGTCATCGACGAACTCGACGATGACGCAAAGCACTGTGAAGTACTGGGACATGATACATTGCTTAGTCCATAAGAAGTGGGAACGGGTTCATTCACCCAGTTGGACCCGGCATTAGATGTAGTAGCCACGAACGACGGCTGTGAGATTTGAGAAGGATTATAGCTGTATAATCCGGTGTAGTAACTGAATTGGCTACCCACCGCCACGCATACCTGGGAACTTGAACACGAGATAGACGAAACTGATCCATTGGCGTTCACCACCTGGGTCGCCCAGGTAGATCCAAAGTTGGCCGTGTAAAGTACCTCGGTAGCTTGACCCACCCAACATGAGACCGACTGGGTGTTAGGTAGGCATGTTACAGAAGAACCACCGCCTGGCTGGGAGTTGAGTGTCCAACTGGTACCTCCGTCTGTCGTGGTCCCTATTCCCCGAGGTCCAACAGCCATACAATCTGACAAAGTTGCACACGAAAGCGATGTAAGCAAAACCGTGCTAGGTGAGATTAGCGCCGTCCAGGTCATACCTCCATTAGCCGTCATCAATACTGCTGTGGAGAGAAAGCTCAGTGTACCAAGTGCCAGAGGCGGGCCTCCAAGAGCTACGCAGTACTGTGTAGAGGGACACGAGATTGCCGTTATTGATGAAACCGCAAACGTCGACGGTGCACCCGGCTTGCCTGGAACGGTCGGGACGTTCTGGGTTGTCCAGGTCTGGCCGTCAGATGTAGCCAAGATGACCGGGGTGAAAAAACTAGACCGACCAACCGCCCAACACGTGGTGGGTCCGGGACATGAGATAGAGCTGATTTCAGCCGCGACCGGGAGGGGTTGGCTAGACCAACTCGTTCCCCCATTAGATGTTGAAATGATCTCACTGTTCCCGGTTGCCTGGTCGACACCAACCCCATAACAGATCGACGAGCTTGGACAAACTATGTCAGTTATATATATTCCCGACACCGTAACGTTCCACCCGGTTTGAGACCCCTGGGAATGAGTAATTGCCGACGAGATACTTTCCACCCCAACCGATCTCGTAACCTTTGCGGTCAACGGCTTTTTGAGGTCAAGTCGATGGGGGTTTCCACCCAGCTGTACCTGGGTACCAGTAGCGGCGTATGCTCCAGGACCCCCGGAGGCAACCAACAGTCCTAGACTTACTACAATCAGTGCCACAAAATGCATAAACCGGAATCTCATAATTCCCTCCTTTGGCTAGCTTGAAACAGGCTAGCAAGAATAACTCCAAAAGTCGCCGGTTTTTCTAAGAGCCGGTGGTCGGACTCGAACCGACGACCTGACGATTACAAATCGCCTGCGCTACCAACTGCGCCACACCGGCATTTCTCTACCTTGAACGACTCAGTTTAACCGGAAAGTCTCTACCGGCACCACCTGGGCATCCTGCCCATTAGCAGGGCACTCCTTGACGGTCTCACACAATGAGTCAACCCAGGGGTGTGGTCTAACCGCTCGCGGCCCGGCGTTGGCGGTCGACTTCATATAGGGCAACCGCACAGGCAACCGAGGCGTTCAATGAGTCCACACGTGGGCCTTGTGGTATCCGGACCAGCTGGTCACATCTAGATCGAACAAGGTTAGACAGTCCGGTCGCCTCACATCCAATAACTAGTGCGAGGGGCTCCACCAAGAGCTTGGACGACTCAACATCTTCGGGACCGGCCGGGTCAAGTCCGAGTACCCAGAACTTGTCTCGCTTTAGTCGATCAATTGCATTTGGGATTCCCGGGACCTCGACGATGGGGACGTGTTCAAAGGCGCCTGCCCCGGCCTTTATCGCCGAAGGAGACAGAGAGGCCGCCCGGTTCTTGGGGATGATAACTGCGTCTACCCCAAAGGCTAACGAACTCCGAGTTATGGCCCCGAAATTCTGTGGATCAACAACCCCGTCGAGGACTACCACAAAAGGTTGGGCTGGGCCTCCCGGGCCACTATTATGTATATCTCGCCCAGATATACCACAGTCAGTGGGTCTAGAAGTTGAGGAGAGTATGTCCTTTAGATCGACCAGGGGAATCGGGTCAGCAAGTGCTAGGACCCCTTGACACGACGAGGTCTTTGCAACCCGGTCGAGTTCTTCGGTGGACAGGTACCTGATCGCAATAGCCCTGGCCCGACACAACGACTGTATCTCGGCCAGGCGGGGTTTTGTCTCGCGATCCTCAAATCGGGAGTCGACAAGTACCTGGCTAACCGCTCTCTTGTTGGCCCGGATTAGTTCGAGAACCGCCTGGGTCCCTTCAACTTGCTGGCCCGGCCCCTGGTGGGAGGTGGCCCTTGGGTTGGTTGAAACCTTACTGTTCAGTCGCGGGCGATTAGGACGGTTGCCCAACAAGCTATCCCTTCACGTCTCCCGATGGGCCCGAGCCCCTCCATGGTTGTGGCCTTGACGTTAGACGGCGCCCCAAGTAGGGCGGTTAGGTTAGAGCTGATTTCACCCTTATAGGGACTGATCTTGGGGGCCTCACAGACCACGGTAACATCACAGTTCACACACCGGTAGCCGCTTTCACTGAGCATCTCGACCACTCGGTTGACGAGCAACCTACTAGCCGCCCCTACAAAGATTGGGTCGTCGTCGGGGAAGTGCTCGCCGAGGTCTCCCAGACCACAGGCCCCCAGCAGGGCGTCACAGACGGCATGGAGTATTACGTCTGCATCTGAGTGACCGGCCAGGCCCAGATCGTAGTCGATGGTAACCCCGCCCAAGATCAGATCACGACCACCTTCGAATCGGTGAACGTCAAAGCCAAGTCCGGTCCGGTATTCGGTCACCTCTCAGACCTCGCGTTCTAGGAGGGACTCGCAGATTACAATGTCAGACGGGGTGGTTACCTTGATATTCCTGGGGTCCCCGGGAACTATCACGACGTGCCCCCCAGCCAGCTCTACCAGGTGGGCGTCGTCGGTGGCATCCTTCCCGGTCGCATGCGCGGCCCTGAGGACGGCCGCCTTGAACCCCTGGGGGGTCTGGATTGCGTACACCCCTTCTCTATCTAAAGTGGTCGAGACCGACAGGAACCCACTCTCGTGGGCGACCGAGCGCTTTAGGGTATCAGACACGGCAATCCCGGGGACGGCCCCGTCACAGTCGCCAGCCAAGGCCTCAATTACCCGCTCAAACACGGCTTTGGATGCCAGTGGTCTAGCCACATCGTGGACCAAGACGTAGTCAACGTCGCCGGGAACTTGGGCCAATCCGGCCCTGACCGATTCGGACCTGGTTGGGCCTCCGGTCACGACGAGGTCACAACCGGGGTACTCGGTTACGTCCGAGTCGGCCGGGACTACCAGGACAACCCCCTCACTCATGGACCCGGCGCGCGCAATCCCCCAGTCCACGAGAGGTCTTCCCCCAAGTCTCTCGAACTGCTTGAGTCCGCCAAATCGAGATCCGGACCCCCCGGCTAGAAGTACCGTCCAGACCCTCACGTGGGAGTTTCTTCTAGAACAGCAAAGATCAGGGTCCCCATTGAGGTCGCCTTGACGTTGCGGACAACCACAGACACCTCACCTCCGATCTGATCATGGGCGTTAGAGACCACGACCATGGTCCCGTCCTCAAGATACCCGACACCTTGGCCCGGCTCTTTGCCCTCCTTGGCCAGGAGAACCGAGAGTTGTTCTCCGGGAACGTGGCTAAGCCTGAGAAGCTCATTTAGCTGGTCCAAGTTCAGACACGACACATCTTTGAGTTCAGCCAGCTTTTGTAGGGGCAGGTCAACCGTAATTATCCCCGTCCTCAACTCTTGGGCCAACTCGACCAATCGAGAGTCTCGGTCTTGGGAACCGACTAGCTCGTGTTCAACTATGTGGACCTCAAC
>DAIDHF010000006.1:0-47616 GCA_027452005.1 Acidimicrobiales bacterium | reverse complement strand
TTCGAAGTTCGCCCAGGACGTTTAGCCCGCGCCTTCCCCGCCTTCGCCTGACCGGGTCCTGGGCGTCGGCATTGGCCCGGATCTCGTCGAGTTCAAAGCTGGGGATGAGTAGGTTTCCCGATACCAGACCGGCCTGGGACAACGAGAGCAGTCGACCGTCCAAAACAGCCGAGGCATCCACCAAGGTGACCTCAGATCCCAGATTGTGGGCGTAGCTAGACGCCCGTGCAAGGGGCCTAGTTGACAGCCCGGCTGCGGCAAACAGGTTGTCGCTGTTAGACGATCCCACGTAGTACCCGGTATATCCCAGCACCCAGACCACCAGGGCAAACACGATCCATCCAAGTTTATGTGGGATCAGGATCGGGGCCGGAAGTGACAGGAGAGATCCCCCGATGGCCCCAGCGATGGCCCCCATGGTGCCAGCAATCAACCTTGACGCCGGGACCTTGGAGACCTTGGAATCTACCAGGGTTACCTCCCGGTTTAGGAACCGACCCATGGTTCCACCAATCACGTACCCGACAAGGGCACCCAGAACGGCCCCCAGGGCAACCTGCTTGGCCTTGGACGGGTCCACTCCAGACCCGATTGATCCCCCGCCCAACGTGTACCCGGCTGCCGTACACAAGAGGACTATGAGTAGCCGAACTACCTCTACAAACAGCGAAACGGTCGTGGAAGGGCCTTGACCTGCCCTCTCATTGTCGTCCGGCTTCTTCCGGCTCAATGGTCCAGCGTTTTAGGGGAGCGCTGCATTTAAGCGCTTTTCGGCCTCTTGCTCGTCTACGCCGATAGCAAAGGTTAGCTCTGACACGAGTATCTGCCTGGCCCTAGAAAGCATCCGCTTCTCACCAGCCGAAAGACCCTTATCTTTATCTCGTATTGAGAGATTGCGAACTACCTCGGCAACCTGATAGATGTCGCCCGACTTGAGCTTCTCGACATGATTCTTATAGCGCCGGGACCAGTTGGTCGGCATCCGGGCCTCTTTCTTTCCAAGAACCGCAAAAACCTCTTCGACCTCTTCGTCGTTGATTACCTCTCGAAGTCCCACCTCATCGGTGTTATCAGCAGGAACCATCAAGGTCAGATCGCCGTAGGCCAACTTGAGTATCAGGTACTCTCGCTTCTGTCCGAACGCTTCGCGCTTTTCACGCTTTTCCACGACGGCCGCCCCGTGATGGGGATAGACCACCTTGTCGCCTACTTTGAACTGCATCTAGCTCCTTGGACTTGAACACCACCGTTGGCGGACACGAATAAACTACGAGAGAGGATTACCACTAACTACTAGGGTAGGAAGTTTTCTTAGAAATAACAAACTCACCTATCTGAGCATAGCTGTAAAAACTTACCAGCTAAGCAAACGGGGATCCTTTTACCCTGCCGAAACTCAGCTTGGGTTACTCGCTAGCAGAAGGCCCGGTCCCGCTTCCAGCTAACTCCATCGGGGGAGGCTCAAATCCCTCGATCGACCGGAACACGATCTCGTCACCCTCGGCGTCTACCACGATGGTCTCGCCGACCCTGAACTCCTTCCAGAGAATCTTCTCAGAGAGTGGGGCCTCGATATATTGCTGGATTGCCCGGCGTAGTGGCCTGGCACCAAGCATGTGATCGTAGCCCTTTTCAGCCAGCATGGACTTGGCCGCATCGGTGAGTTCTAGACCGAGCCCTTGGACAGAAAGCTGTTCACGAACCCGGACCATCAATAGGTCGACGATCTCGGTGACCTCTTCCTTGGTTAGAGAGTGGAACACAATTACCTCGTCAACCCGGTTCAAGAACTCGGGCCTGAAGTGATCTTTGAGGGCCGCGTGAACCTTGTCCTTCATGCGCTCATAGGTTACCGCCTCACTAGAGGACATAAACCCGACCGAGGCCTTGCCCAGATCAGCAGTTCCCAGGTTGGAGGTCATGATCAAGACGGTGTTCTTGAAATCAACCGTCCGACCCTGAGCATCGGTTAACCGACCGTCTTCTAGGATCTGCAACAGGGCGTTGAACACGTCAGGGTGGGCCTTCTCAACCTCGTCGAAGAGGACCACTGAGAAGGGCTTGCGACGCACGGCCTCGGTTAGCTGACCACCCTCGTCATAGCCCACGTATCCCGGGGGCGACCCGACCAGTCGGGATACGGTGTGCTTTTCCATGTACTCGCTCATGTCCAGTTGGATCAGGGCGTCCTCGTCTCCAAACAAGAACCCGGCCAGGGTCTTGGCAAGTTCGGTCTTTCCAACCCCGGTAGGACCGAGGAAGATAAACGATCCACTCGGACGCCGCGGGTCTTTCAGCCCGGCCCGGGTCCTGCGAATAGCCTTGGACAGGGCAACAATGGCCTCGTCTTGGCCGATGATCCGCTTGTGAAGCTCATCTTCCATCCGGAGTAATTTGGCGGTCTCCTCTTCGGTCAGCTTGTAGACCGGGATACCGGTCCAGGTGGACAGGACCTCGGCGATTACCTCCTCGTCGACGATGTCAAAGAGATCCACCCCATCCTCGCGCCACTCGGCCGCCAGGGCGTCCTTGCGGTCCTTGAACTCCGACAGTTGCTCGTCCAACTTGGCAACCGCCTCGGTGTCGTTGCGCAACTCAGCGGCGATCTTGTCCTTCTCGGCCTTGGCTATGGCCTCTTCTACCTTTCGAAAGTCCGGCGGGGTAGACATCCGTCGAATCCTCAACCTACTCCCGGCCTCATCGATCAGGTCGATAGCCTTGTCTGGAAGGTACCGATCTGAAATATAACGATCGGCCAGATTTGCCGAGGCCACTATAGCCTGGTCGGTAATGGTGACCTGGTGGTGACTCTCATAGCGATCTCTAAGGCCCATGAGAATCTCGATGGTGTGTGCCAGAGAGGGTTCTTCAACCTTTATTGGCTGAAACCGTCGTTCAAGAGCAGCGTCTTTTTCCAGATGCTTTCGATATTCGTCAATCGTAGTGGCACCAATAGTCTGTAGTTCGCCCCGAGCCAACATGGGTTTGAGGATAGACGCGGCGTCAATTGCCCCCTCGGCCGCCCCAGCCCCCACTAACGTGTGCAGCTCGTCAATAAATAAAATTATATCGCCCCGCGACCGGATCTCCTTGAGGACCTTCTTGAGGCGCTCTTCGAAGTCTCCCCGGTACCGACTTCCTGCTACCAGGGCTCCGAGATCTAGGGTGTAGAGTTGCTTGCCCCGCAAGGTGTCTGGAACGTCCTCGGACACGATCCTCTGAGACAGTCCCTCGACAATTGCGGTCTTTCCCACCCCGGGCTCTCCAATTAGAACCGGGTTGTTCTTGGTCCGGCGCGACAGGACTTGCATGACCCGCTCCATCTCACGCTCTCTCCCAATGACCGGATCGAGTTTGTTATCCCGGGCCAGGGCCGTGAGATTTCGTCCAAACTGATCGAGCACCGGCGAACCGGTCGGGGCGTCTTGACCGGGACCGGCCCCCACGCCAGCGGTCTCTTTTGGACCACGGGGATAACCCGACATCATGTTGACCACCTGTTGGCGGACCTTGTGTAGGTCAGCTCCCAAGCTCTGGAGAACCTGGGCGGCTACCCCTTCTCCCTCACGGACTAGACCAAGTAGCATGTGTTCTGTCCCGATATAATTGTGTCCCAGTTGCAGAGCCTCGCGAAGAGAGAGCTCCAGGACCTTCTTTGCCCGAGGGGTAAAAGGTGGTGACCCGGTCGTTGACGACGATGCGGGACCGATAGTCTCTTCGACCTTTTCACGAACCGCATCCAGTGTGATCCCGAGTTGCTGGAGGGCCTTGGCTGCAACCCCTTCACCTTCATGGATAAGTCCTAGCAAGATGTGCTCGGTCCCTATGAAGTTGTGGTTCAACAGTCGCGCTTCTTCTTGGGCTAAAACTAGTACTCTTCTGGCTCTGTCTGTAAATCGTTCAAACAACTCTTACCGTCTCCTCGCATCGGAATCTCTTCCTGGCCGAAAATTGGCTAATCTCCCAGGTAGAAAATCCACCTGGACTGATTCTAGTCTAGTCAACACCCAAGACAAAGGTGGTGCGACTGCCCATTTTGTTCCATTTTCAGCCATATTGACTCCTAATATCTCATTCAACAACTTTCAAAGCCAATCTATGCCCGTCTAGTATTCTTGTGGGCTCGAAACGTGGCCGTCTTCGAGCTACACACACTATCGACAGCACGAGAAGAAAACCTGAAGAATAATGAACCCAATTGAGGCACTTTCTCTACCGGAACTCAGCCCGGCCCTAGAAAATCTTGAGGTTCAGCTTCGAAAGTCTGCCGGGGCTGACGACCCGTTCCTGTCTGAGGTCGCCCGGCACCTGATCTCGGCTGGGGGCAAGCGTCTGAGGCCCATCTTGGGAATCGTGTCCGCACTGGCCTGTAACGGGGAGGTCACCAACGAGGTAATCTTGGGTGGGGTGGCCGTGGAACTCGTGCACCTGGCCTCTTTGTATCACGACGACGTCATGGACGAGGCGACCGACAGACGCGGTGTCCCGAGCGTAAATTCGAGGTGGGGAAATAACATCGCCGTGGTCTCGGGTGACTTCCTGTTGGCCCGGGCGGCCGCAATTGCTGCCAGCTTGGGCACCGAGGTCGCCCAGCTACTGGCCGACACCCTGGCAAACCTGTGTGAGGGTCAGATAATTGAATGCCAATCCCTGTTCGACCTAGACCGAACCGAAGAGGTCTACTTCAAGGCCGTGTCCGGGAAGACCTCGTCGCTCATGTCCACGTCATGTCGGATCGGGGCCCTGGTTTCCGGGTCCCCGAGAGCCCTCGTGGACAGATTGACCAAGTTTGGTGATTACTTCGGAACCGCGTTTCAAATTCTCGACGACATTCTCGACGTGATTGGAGATCAGGCGACCACGGGCAAGGTTGCCGGTCAGGACCTGGCCGAGGGGGTCTACAACCTCCCGACCATAGAAGCCTTGCAAGACCCGAGGGTCTCACAGGAACTGGCCGGGCTCTTGGGCCGGGCTCTCTCGGGCGACGACCGCGTGCGGGCACAAAAGTTGGTCGCGACCAGCAACGCAATTGAGTACTCGTCTAAAGTCGCCTCACGGTTCGTAGATCTGGCCATCGACCAACTCGACGAGTCCATGGACCCGGGTGTTGCCAACGCCCTTGCCCGGATGGCCACCCAGATGATCTCCCAGGTATCTAAGAGCGCGGCCTGACCCCCGGCCTGAAGGCCGGAGCACTACACCTCGGGGAGTGCTTATGGAGTAGCTGTACTAAAGATCACATCTCCTGTGTAAGCATTCACGACACACACCATATTGGCTACGGTTGGCTGAGTTACCGAGGGCATAGGCATCCCTGGAAGTACATCTGGCTCCATTTGATGCGCAGTCATGGAAGTGTCCACTATCCACGAAGGGACATCCATCATTTCATTCGGATCCGATGATGACGTAATGGTAGCTTGTTGATTGGGAATTGATCCGGGATCAGTAAAATCCGCCATTGTTGTAGTAACGCCAGTTGGTTGTGGCACAACCATTTCCTTGTTGCAAGCAGAGATTGCCTTTGACGAACTGATTGACTGCTGGACTGTTTTCGGCGCAATACCAGACGGTTGCACAGATCCCCACGGGAACAGTTCAAAGTCATTGTTAACTACGACACCCTGCGTAGGTATTTGAGCGGGGACCGAAGAAACATCAACTGGCCGACTGTTGCCGTGAACTTCTACAAACGGCATCGGTCCAGTGCTTTCGCTTCTCACAACATTGGGCACGTTAGGTACTTGCACCTCATTCGACAATATGGGACCCTGTGACGGGGGAGTAGAGGCTGACGTAGAAATAACAAAGCCTAGTGCTACCCCAATCGTGACAACTAAAGTAGTCGCCGCGACCTTTACGCGTACTGAAGCCCGGATCGAATGGTTAATGCGCGAGATCATCACTGTTCCTCTCAGTTACCTAGTATATCGGAAATGCTCAAAGGGATAGCGCCCCAGGTCTGGATGCTCATCGGGGTCTGCCAGGACGAGCAAACCGATGACGGGCCGGGCCAGCTTGACGAAGGGGTCGCGATCGAGTTCAAGAACCTGGTTGCCAGCGTACTGTGCGAACAGCATCAGGTCGTTGTCAACGCCGTGATAGTTCTCGACGCGGATGAAACTTGGATTGAGTCCGACCTCGAGCGCCTCCAACACTCTCGGGACGATCCCGAACTCGGTTTCTTCCTCGACTGCCAATACCAGAGACGGTTGGGGGACAACCCTAGTAAACCTCTGGTCTAAGGGTTGGAAAAGCAATTACCTCTTTTATGGTCGACACGTCGGCAAGTAGCATGACCAAACGGTCGATCCCCATACCCAGGCCCATCGTGGGAGGCAGTCCGTACTCCAAGGCCCTCAAGTAGTCCTCATCAACCTCCATGGCCTCATCGTCACCCGACGCCTTGATGGCCGCCTGGGATTCAAAGCGAGACCTCTGGTCGTCGGGATCACATAACTCAGAGAATGCGTTCACTAGCTCTCGTCCGGCGATGATTAACTCAAAGCGCTCGGTGAGACCGGGCTGAGACCGGTGAGCCCGGGCTAACGGAGACACCTCTCGGGGGAAGTCGGTCACGAAGATCGGTCCCCACAAGGTTGCCTCACAGGTCTTCTCGTAGAGCTCCAAGATGAGCTTACCCTGTCCCCAGTCGTCTTTGACCTGGATGTCCCGGGCCTTACATTGTTCAACTAAGACCTCCCGGTCGGTCGATACCGAGACCTCTAACCCAATGGCCTCAGACACGAGTTCACTCAGGGACCTCTTCTCCCAGGTGGAACCCAGATCAATCAGGTTTCCCTGGTAGGTCAAAACGAGATCCCCGGTAAGCTCTTTAGCCAGGTCCATTAGGAGCTCTTTTATCAGGACCATGGCGTCGTTGTAGTCGCTGTAGGCCTGGTAGAGCTCCAACATGGTGAACTCGGGGTTGTGCCTGGGTGACATGCCCTCGTTGCGAAACACCCGGGCAATCTCATATACCCGGTCAAATCCGCCTACGACGAGTCTCTTTAGGTAGAGTTCCGGGGCGATTCTCAAATAGAGGTCCATGTCTAACGTGTTGTGCGTGGTCACAAACGGCCGAGCTGTCGCCCCCCCGGCAATGGGATGCAGGACCGGGGTATCAATCTCGATAAAGCCTCGTTTTTCGAGCCAGTTGCGGATAAAGCTGATCGTGGCCGCCCTCATCAAGAGGGACTCGCGCGAGGACGGGTTCGCCCACAGGTCCACATAGCGCTGCCGATACCTCAAGTCGGGATCACTTATGCCCTTCCACTTGTCACCAAAACCCCTACGGGCCTGGGCCAAAAGGACCCAAGTGTCCACCTTGACCGAGAGCTCACCCTTCTTGGTCGTGATCACCTCTCCGTCCACCCCGACCCAGTCGCCGAGTGACAGCTTGGAAAGCTCCTCGAAGTTGCCCGTGTCGGCCTGGCTGGCAAAGAGCTGGATGGACCCTGACGCGTCGACCAGGCGGGCGAAGGCCAGCTTTCCCTGGGGGCGCATGAGCATGACCCGCCCAGCCACCGACACGGCTACCCCGGTCGACGACCCCGGTCCCAGAGCACCAAACCTAGAGACCACAGACGCGCAAGTGTCGCGACGGTCAAAGGTGTACGGAAACGGGCTGTTGGTCAAATGCGCTCTCTACTCAGGAAAAGTTACGGTCAAAGATTATTCTAAGCCCGTGCAGGGTGAGCCAGGGGTCGTAGTAGTGATCAAGGCAAAAATGCGGGGCAATAGCCCGGGCAAGACCCCCGGTCAGGACTATCTTGGACACCCCCATCTCGTCTTGGAGTTTCGAGCAAAGCCCCTCGGATTGGGCTACAAACCCGTAAACCATCCCGGACTGAATCGACTCCACGGTGTTCTTCCCGATCACCCGTCTGGGTTGAACCATCTCAACCCGCCTCAAGGCGGCCGCCTGAGAGAACAGGGCATCCATGGAGATCTCGATCCCGGGCACGATGGCCCCTCCGAGATACTCTCCGTCTTTAGAGATACAGTCAAAGGTGGTCGCCGTCCCGAAGTCCACCACAATAGAGGGGCCCCCCAACGCGCTAAACGCTCCCACGGCGTTCGCGATCCGGTCGGCTCCGACCTCACGGGGATCGTCGTAGAGGATTGGCATCCCGGTCTTCACCCCGGGACCTAAGATGATACACGGAACCGCGTACCACCGGGAGATCATCTCGCGCATGGCCTGGGTCAATCTGGGGACCGTTGACGAGACCGCAATCCCGGAGATAGCCGAGCGGGCCACGAGCCCCTGGAGACCTAACAGCTCAGACAACATCAACGCGTTTTCATCGGCCGTCTTGTCTGCAATGGTGGCCACCCTCCAGTGATAGGCCAGCGGGGGCCGATCGCCGGTAACCTCGTCTAAGTTGGTCGTATAGGGCCCAACTGGATCGGGGCTATCTTGAGTGTTCACCTCAAGAGAGCCATCAGCAAAGATCCCGATCACGGTCTGGGTGTTCCCGATGTCGATAGTAAGTAGCACGTGACTAATTGGTAACGTCGAGACCAATATCTAAGATTTGGGCTGAATGAGTTATAGATCCGACCGAGATATAGTCCGCTCCGGTCATGGCATATTGGGTTATGTTGGTCGCATTGATCCCGCCAGATACCTCCACCTTTACCCCGGCCTGATGGGCGATCCCTACGCAGTAGGCCACCTGATCGGGGGTCATGTTGTCGAGGAGCACCATGGGTACTCGTTGGTCAACCGACTGGGTAACCTGGCCTTCGTCGTCACACTCGACCTCTAGGGGGATCTCTGGCCAGAGCTTTCGGGCCTGGGCGACAGCGTCTGCAATCGAGATCCCTGTGAGGTGGTTGTCTTTGACCAAAATTCCCTCTGAGAGGTTCATCCGGTGATTTTGTCCACCCCCGGCCCGAACGGCAGCCTTCTCCAGGGCCCTAAGCCCCGGGGTTGTCTTTCGGGTGTCCCTCAGGTTGCACTCGGGAGCTACCGCCTTGACAATATCGACGAGCCGTCGGGTTGCGCTGGCGACCCCTGAGAGGTGGCACAAGAAGTTGAGAGCCGTGCGCTCGGCAACCAGGACTGTCCGGAGGGTTCCAGATACCTGCCCCAGTATAGTCCTCTCGTCCACGAGGTCCCCGTCGCGGTGATACCACTCGATGTCCACCGGGAAGTGTTCTAGGCCCACTCTCGTAAAGATCTCCTCGACCCTGCGAAAGGCCTCAGTGCCACAGGCCGTCCCGGCCAGAACCCCGGGTTGTCTGGCCACAAAGTTCGCCTTGATGGTCAGGTGGGCCGGGATTAGAGAACTCGTAACATCCCCCCGGGTTCCGAGGTCCTCACCAACTGCCTTGGCCACAGCAGAGGCCACTGCGTCCGAGTCGGGCTCTAGGTTTTCGTCCCCGGGCACGGCTAGACGGGAGGTGTCAAGCGGCGCGGGCAATTGGGTGTCCTCAGCCACGGATCAACTCGGGGGCCATCAGGCCGTGCACGGCCCGCCTTATAAACCGGTCATCTCGGGCGCGATAATCGACCCGACTGTGCGCCCCCCGGGTCTCGGTTCTCCACAGGCATGAATCTAAGAAGGGCCCGGAGAACTCCAAGAAGCTGACCAGGTCTAGTAAGGCGTAGTCGACTGCTGGCATCTTGGATATCAACTCTACCGACTCCCGTGCCAGGACGGTCAACTGGCCAGCCAGATCCTCAAGTCCGATCTGGTCTCGAAGTACCCCGGCGTGAGCACTCATGGCCTCTCGCGCTAACCTCATCGCTTCGACCACCCGCCCCGATCGCCCCGAGTTGCCCACCTGACCGTCTTGAGTGAGCCTGTTGAAGAGCCCCTGGCTGGCCTCGCGGGCCGAGTTCACTAACTCTTGGGTCGCCCGGCTAGGCCCGACCATGTCTAGGCCGACTCCCGCAGATTCCCGTGCCCGGTTCACTGGGGCCTGCCTCATGACCCCGCTAGATCCCGGCCCAAAGCCCCCCTCGACTATGGCCTCTATGGTGCGTCCTCCAAAGACCAGGGCCTCCAGGAGAGAGTTTGAGGCCAGCCGGTTTGCCCCGTGGACCCCGCTGGCAGCCACCTCCCCACAGGCCCACAGCCCGGGCATTGCACTCGCCCCGTTCAGGTCTACCAAAACACCCCCGGCCAGGTGGTGAGCGGCCGGGGCCACCGGGATCCGCCCTTTTGTCAGGTCTACCCCGTGACCGGCCAGGGCCCTAGAGATAGTCGGGAACTTGCTCTCAAAGTTGGTAACCGTCGAAACGTCTAACCAGAGATGTCTGGCTCCGGTCTCGCCCATGACCTGGGCCATGGCCCGACTTACCACGTCTCGGGAGGCCAACTCGTCTACAAAGCGCTCCCCGGACAGGTCGCGCAGCACTCCCCCCTCGCCCCGGATGGCCTCCGACAAGAGCAGAGTCGGAAACGAACCTGAGAACAGGGCCGTGGGATGGAACTGGATGAACTCAATGTCGCCAACCGGGACCCGGTGGCGCAGGGCGAACCCAATTCCGTCACCGGTTGACCCACTCGGATTGGTGGTCGAGGAGAAAAAGTTCCCTATCCCCCCTGTTGCCAGGATCAGGTGGTCACACGAGACAACGTCGAGGTGGCCGTGGGAGTCCATGATCTGGGCCCCCACACACCGGTGGTCTTCAACTACCAGGTCAACCACCTGGTATCCGGTGAGCAGGGTAATCCCACACGGCCCTGCCAGGGCCTCATCGAGTCGAGTGCTCAGGACACGGACGATCTCTGCCCCGGTGGCGGCCCCGTTTGAGTGAATGACCCGGGGGAAACTATGTCCACCTTCCAGCGCCAAGGCCAGATCTCCGTCGGGGGTCCTGTCAAACTTAGCCCCCAGGGCGACCAGTTCGTCGATCTTTGCCGGGCCACGGGTCACCATGTACTCAACGGCCTGGTCGTCACAGAGCTGGTCACCTGCCCGGGCGGTGTCACCGTGGTGAATCTCAAAGGAGTCCGGGGGGCCGACCACACAGGCCACCCCGCCTTGGGCAAGTGCGGAGGAACCGGCCGTGAGATCACCCTTGGTAATGATTGCGACCTTCAAGCCGGTCTCACCTGACCGGGCGAGGTCTAAGTAGGTGGAAGCGGCCGAGAGACCAGCTATCCCGGTCCCGACTATGAGGACGTCAAAGGACAGAGCCACCGCGGGCTCGACTAGTTGTCTAGGCTGTGAGAGACCAGGTTGGCGCTGGAGGCCTTCCGGGCCACGACCTCGGGGATAGGACGATTCTTTTCGTCCACGTGGACAACTTTGGGAACGAAGTGTTCGAGTTCACTGTTGTCATAATCGCCATAGGTGATCACGATCACCCTGTCTCCGGGCTGGACAAGTCGGGCGGCAGCCCCGTTCAGGGTTACCTCACCGGGACCACCCAATATGGCATAGGTCTCAAACCGGGCCCCGTTGTCTATGTCGAGCACGGTTACCTGCTCGTACTCCAAGATATCGGCTAAGGTCATCAGGTTGGGGTCCAGACTTATCGAACCCACGTATGCCAGGTTTGCATCAGTCACCGTGGCCCGATGAATCTTTGACTTCATCATTCTTCTTCTCATGATCTGCCTTTCATGTCCGAACCCCCGACGCGTGCGCCAAGGTTGTCAATAAGTCTGATTCCCCCAAAGTTTGCGGCAACCAAGACACGAACCTGGTCGGCTAGGTGGTCTGGCCGGGTCAGGGTTTCACAGTCCACGACCCGGGCGTAATCTAGGTCTGCCAAGGGCTCGCTCGAAATAATCAGGGTCATCTCAGCTTCAACTCGGTCGAAATTGGATTCACCGCCCTCGATTAGCTCCCGTGCACGAAGGAGGGCTCGGTATAAGACGGGAGCGGCGCGAAGATGCTCTCTCGACAGGCGCTGGTTTCGACTTGACATGGCCAGACCGGACTCCTCGCGAACCGTCTCGCACCCGACCACGTGAACGGGTAAGAACAGGTCGCTCACCAGCCTCCTTACGATCTGGAGCTGTTGAAAGTCCTTTTCTCCAAAAAAGGCCGTGCATGGCCCGACGATTGAGAACAACTTCGTGACCACTAGGGCTACCCCGTCGAAATGCCCCGGACGTGAACTCCCTTCAAGAACTCCACTCAGGTCAGGGAGACTTACCTGTGTGAGTCCCCCGGGGGGATACATATTGGCTATGGGGGGTACGAATACAACGTCAGCACCGGCCACGGTTGCGCCTTGGGCGTCTTGCTCGATCGAGCGAGGGTACTTGTCGAAGTCTTCTCGGGAGTTGAACTGGGTAGGATTTACGAACACCGAGACCACCACGAAGTCACTCTCAGACTTGGCCCGAGAGATAAGTGCCAGGTGTCCGTCATGAAGGGCACCCATGGTCGGGACAAACCCAACCCGATCGCCGGCTGCGCGTCGTCCGACCAGCAGGTCTGACAGGCTCGACACCGCGTCAACAAGACCCGGTACGGACAAGTTCCGGGGCAAGACTTCTCTTTCTAGGGCTATGGTCAACTCACTCCTATAACGTTCCAGCCCCAACCACTTGGGTGCCGTTCGCCTACTTAGATCTTACCAATATTTCTGACTTTCTGGTCAAAAGTCGCCAAAAAGATGTCCCGGGTGACCAGCTCTGGGGCGACCTGAGAGAGAGGCTCTAAGACAAAGCGGCGCTGGAACATTCTGGGATGGGGGATCTGGAGTTCGGGCAGGTCAACGGTCTCGTTGTCGTAGACCAAGATGTCTATGTCAAGGGTTCTCGGACCCCACCGGGTGGTTCTCACCCGTCCCGCCTGGGCTTCAAGGGACTGGCAGAACTCCAAGAGTTCCCCCGGGGCCAGGTCAGTGAAGATCTTTACGACCAGGTTGAGATAGATGGCCTGACCTGATGGGCCTCCCTGGGGCTCGGTTTCAAAGAGGTCCGACACGCAAACAACCCGGGTTGGTTGATTGGCCGGGAGATCGCTTCCAGTCAGGTCGCCTTGGCCGGGAAGGCCGAGGTCGGCCAGGGCGACCTGCAGGGTTCTCCTAGACGCACCCAGGTTTGATCCCAGAGACAGGTAAGCCGTGTGGGTCACGAGCGTGGAGACTTACTCGGGCGGACTAAATCGGGTGATCGCGACTGAAACATTAGAGACCGCGACGCCCAGTGGGGCATCGGGCTTGGAAACCTTCACCCACACCCATCGGGGTGTTTTCAGCCCTAAGAGGGCCGTGGCGATACTTTCGGCCAGGGTCTCGATGAGGTTATAGGACTTGCCCGACACTTCAGCGGCCACCATGGAAGCGACCCTGTCGTAATCAACAGTATCATCTAGATTATCTGAGTAAGATGCTTTAGTGGTATCAAGCCCGAGTTCTAGGTCAACAAGAAATCTCTGTGGGGCCAAGCGCTCTTGCGGGAGTACCCCGTGAATGCCAACACACTGAACCCCGTCGATTCTTATGCAGTCGCCGTCTCGGGTGCCCGTCACCGATCTACTAGGTCTTGGGATGGCTGTAGCTGGTCTCCAACCATCTCGGGCGAGTTTTCAAGATCTCCATTCTCAGGAACTTCGGGCTCACTAAAGGTAACCGGACTTTCTAGATCTGGGGGTTGAACAGAGTCTTCTGACCCACCTCGTTCATGAGAGTCGGCGAGATAACTTGAATCGCCTTGGACGCTATACTCACCGGTGGGACTAAAGGCGACCACCTCTTGGTTGTCTTGTGGGTAATAGTTGTCCTCCCCCGGTTCGTCCTGCGAAATAAGGAATTCTGATCCCGGTGCCTCTTGGGAAAATACTGCTCTCGAACCAGGTTGGGTTTGGGTGACTTCCAATTCAGGTTCCAGGTTGGGTTCTTCGGCTGGCTCTACAAAATCGGGAACCCCCACACTAGCCGGGTAAGCAACCGGGTCTTCAACTGCCAAGGCGGCCAGGCGTTGTTGAATTTCGGCATCTAGCTGGGCCTGGATAGCGGCGGCCTGCTCGGCCTCCTCGGCGGCCTTTCGGGCCTGCTCGGCCTCTCGCTCGGCCTCTGCAATAGGGTCAAACCGGGGTAGCCCGTCCACCACGGCCACGTACTGACGCCCGAGGGCACCGAGTTGTTTCTTGCAGATCTTCTCAATGACCGTGACCGCCACCGGGGCACTGGGAACCATCTCAGCCCACAACAAAAAGCCAGCCACGACCCCCATTACTTTGTCGGAGAGTTCCTCCTCGTGGATGAGGAGCCTCTCGCCCTTGATCATCCACTGACGAAGATTGCGAAAGAGGTCGTTGAAGCTTCGCGAGGCCTCGACCGGGCCGATGATTGGAAAGTGTGCCCAGGTAAGGCCGTAGTCTTCATACGCGTGCAGGTTGTGCGGGGAGATAAGCAGGGAGACCACCCGGGCAAAACCCTGTTCTCGGAGCCAGATTATCTCCTCCTGGCGCCGGACGGGGCGGTGATTACGGGCGTAACCTCCTGGCCGCTCGCTCACGGCCAGCTTGTCTTTAATAACCCAAGCGAAATATCTGGGGGAGATACCCGCAGCCCACTTGCCTTTCAACTAATCATGTCTCCTTGTAACACCTTGGGCCAACTAGACCAAGTATCGGGCGTGAGATTACGCGACGATCAACACCGTGTAGCTTGACCCCAAGATCTTGAGCCGGTCCGAGGATTTATCGAACTGGTCCAACATACTACCTCAAAAAGCTAGGCCCGTGTCTTGGGTCTCGATCAACCGGGGACGACTCCTCCAAGGGCCACGGCGGCAACTGCCTGGGCCACGTTGTGTACCCGCACTACCGACACACCCTGAGAGATGCACCAACAGGCCACCCCCAAAGAGGCCTCGTCACGGGCTGACAGATCACCGGGGGGGTTTGACGGTTCTCCTTGTGGCCACTGAGCAAGGGTTCCTAAAAAGCTCTTGCGGCTAGCCCCGATGAGGACCGGGTAGCCGGTAGCCACAAACTCGTGGATCTTCGACAAGATCTCGACATTTTGGTCAGGGGTCTTTGCAAAACCAATCCCCGGGTCTATGTATACCTCGGTCACCCCACACCCGACCGCTTGGTCAACCTTTTGGGTCAAGAACCCCTTTACCTCCTCGACCAGGTTCTTATAGTCGGTCATAGAAGACATGGTCTTAGGGGTTCCCCGCGAGTGCATGGCAACCCAGCCGACTCCCCAGGAACCGGCTAGTTCGTAAAGGGTGGCCGAGACGTCATTTATAAGGCTGGCCCCGTACTCAATGGCCCTCATGGCCACGACAGGGTTGGTCGTATCTATTGACACTCGTCCGTGTTTGGAGAGTTCGGCCACGAGGTCACCTACCCGGGCCAACTCGACGTCTGTTGGGACTAGATCGGCCCCGGGTCTTGTGGATTGGCCACCAATGTCGACGATGTCACAGCCCTCTTGGAACATCTCAAGTCCACGGTTCAGGCCGGCCTGAAAGTCGAGATACTTCCCCCCGTCAGAGAACGAGTCGGGGGTTGCGTTCAAGATCCCCATGACCAGACACCGGTTTTCCATCCCGAAGGGTTACCCGTGAATAAACTGCATGGCCTCGGCCCGAGTGGCCATGTCGGTTCTGAACAGCCCACGCACGGCACTGGTCACGGTGATTGACCCGGGTTTGGACACACCGCGCATCGACATACACAGGTGCTCAGCGCTGATCACGACCAAGACTCCACGGGGTTCTAGGACTCGGTCCAAGGTGTCGGCGATCTGCCCGGTCAGGCGCTCTTGGACCTGGAGCCTCCTGGCAAAGGCCTCGACAACCCGGGCCAACTTTGAGATACCCGTAATCCGGCCGTCTCGGTTTGGGATATATGCCACGTGGGCCTTCCCGATAAAGGGCATCAGGTGGTGTTCACAGATCGACGCGAACGGGATGTCTTTGACCATGACCATCTCGTCATGGTCCTCCTCAAAGGTGACCACCAAGAGGTCGTCTGGGTTTGTGCGCATCCCCTGGGTCAACTCGGAGTACATCCTGGCAACTCGTCCGGGAGTGTCCTTGATCCCCGACCGTCTTGGATCTTCGCCAATGGCCTCTAAGATGTCGGCTACAGCGCTCTCGATCTTGCCGAGGTCCGGGCTTTTAGTCACGAGGTTCCCCGTGGGAACCCTCCCGCCCTGGGCGGACGGGGTTGTAGCCGATCTTTCCATGAACCGGTTGGGTTGACCATTGCATCTCCAGGGTTACCTTTCAGTTACCGGTAGCCGATTTATAGGTACACACCATGGGCAGGTTGCGATACTTTTGATCTACGTCTAGCCCATAGCCGACCACAAAGTCGGGGGGGATGGTAAAACCACTGTATCGTATGTCGAGCTTGGTCTTCTGGAGACCTTGCTTGATCAAGAGGGCACACACCTCAATGGACCTGGGTGCACGGGTCATGAGATTCTTTTGGAGGAACGAGAGGGTGAGGCCACTGTCAACGATGTCCTCGACGATAATCACGTCTCGGTTTGAGATGTCTATTTCGAGATCTTTGACCAAGCGGACAACTCCGGAGGTCTTTGTGGCACTCCCGTAAGAGGCGACCGCCATAAAGTCGATCTCTACTGGAAGGTCAATACACCTGGCCAGGTCGGCCAGAAAAGGGTACGCCCCCTTCAAGACGGCTACCAGGAGGGGGCTCTTGCCCTGGTAGTCCCGAGTGATCTGGTCTCCGAGTTGTCCGACCTTTTCGGTCAAATCGACCTGAGAGATCAAGACCTCCCGTAAGTTTGCGTCGGGTTCCCCGAAAACTTCAACCATGTGTGACCTTGACGATACTACCTAACCTAGGTCCCGGTCGAGGAATTGACATGAGGCCCGGCGGGCTCAATTGTGAGTCGGCCCTTCGAACGCCGGACCGTGCGATTGGACTTGAGGTTGCACCCGAGCCTTGAGTTGGAGGCGACCTGTAGGACTCGCTCAATGGACCCGAAGTCCTCTACGTACCCCTCGGGGTCTGAGGCTTGAATCCAGTTCCTGAGTGCCCGCCTTGCCAAGGGGGCTGGCGAGCGAGTTAGCTCCCGGGCATCGGTGGGGTCTAAAGCCCCGGCCAGACTCTCAAGGAGGTCATGGTCATCGGCAAAAACGACCGACTGTCGGTACAAGACCTCGACCACGTCCCGGTTGGCCAGGTCATTCATGAGTGGGATCAGCTCTGAGCGAACCCGATTTCGCAGAAACCTACGGTCGAGATTCATCGGGTCGTTCACGGTCGAGATCCCTAAACTCTCACAGAGCCTGCCAGTGTGAGCCCGACGCAGTCCCAGAATCGGGTAGTTCCGGGACCGGTCTCCCCAGGTGGCGTTTCGAGACTTGCTCATGGCCGCAAGCCCACCCGTCCCGGCACCTCGGAGCAGGTTGATGAGTACGGTCTCGGCCAAATCGTCCTTGGTGTGCCCGGTCGCAGTCCCGCCCGGGAGAACTAACAGCCGGGCCTCTCGCAACCGGGCCTCTAGGTTGGGCCCCGGGGCCACCTCTACCGATCTGCACTCAAAGGAGGCCCCAAAGGCCTCGGCGAGAGCGCCCACAAACTCCCCGTCGGCTCCCGAAGAGTTCCGTTGGTGGTGATCAACGTAGATCACGTGTGGAACACAACCACAAGCCACGGCCAGAACTAGGAGGGCGCTAGAGTCAGGTCCCCCAGAAACGGCCAGAGTAATCCGGGTTCCCGGGGGCGGAAAGTTACACAGGCCCACCAAGTTTTTAGTGACCTCACCTAAGCGCTCTCGGTCTGGGGCGTCTTGAAATAGCCCGGTCACGCCGACGTGATTCTCTCAATCCACCTCTCGGGACTGGAGATCTCTTCGAAGCTGGGAAGGTTCTCAGGGCCCACCCAGACCTGGTCAAAGAGTTCTCGCCCCCCGTGATCCTCGACGGTCTTGACGAAGTGTTCGCCCAGGGCATATTGGCGCATCTTGGCGTCCATTCCCACTATTACCATAAAGGCCCGGGTCAGTCCCGAGGCCCGCCGGCGACGGGCACTGAGCACCGAGGAGAAGTGACCGGCCAGAGGTACGAGCTCGGTGGCCGCCCGGTCCATGACTACGTCCCCGTGACCTTCTAGGAGGCTCATGAGACCCTGAATCTTACCAAGACTCTCGCGCTGGGAGTCGTCCATAAACAGTCCTAGAAGACCGGCCTCGGAGATGGCCTCTCCAAATCCCTTTCCCGACCTACCCAGGGAGTTTCTAACGGCCTCAAAGAGCTTGCCGGGTTCAGGAAGCGAGGCCGACACGACCGAGTCAACCAGGCCGAAAAAGTACTCCTGCATCCAGGGAACCCCCAGGAACTGGGCCCGGTGTGTGAGTTCATGTAGAGCGATCCAGAGCCGGAACTGTCGGGCTGGAAACCCGTAGCGACGCTCAATCTCTAAGATGTTGGGACCGACAAAAATGACCTCTCCGTTCGACTCGCCCCCGACCGGGTCATCTCGGTCCCTCAGTGAGGCCAAGATGGCATCGTATTGGCCGAGCACCTTGCCCGACATCCATCCCAGGAGGGTGCCCAACTCGGTCCCCGACACGGTTCGGCCGACCGACCCGAACATCTCCCCTATAGCCCCCCCGAAAATTGAGGTCCGCTGTGGTAGTCCCTCTAGGAGTGGTGTAAGTAGCCTCTGGAAGGACTCGGCGTTGGCCTCGATCCAGCCAGCACGATCTACTACCTGTGCCCGGGCCCGGCCACGGTGTACGACGAGCCCGGTAAAGCGGGTTACCTGGCTCTCAGCTATCGGGACCAACTCGTTGAAGTCTGAACGCAGTGCGGTCCAGTCTAAGGCCGACAGGGAACTCTTTGAGACCATGGCCGAGGCAACCCGACGGGCAACCCCCCACGAGATTGCCGGAGGCCGAGTCGGGGACTCAACCGGGTCTGACTCGGCGAGTTGCGTGGGTGTCAAGATTCCGGACTGTCTTGACAAGATCTATTCATCTCGACCTCGATGGCCTGGAAAACCCGATCTTTCAGCCCGTCTGGGACGTGATCTTTACACTTCATCGAGATCAACTTTCTGAGGTCGTCTTCAAAGTCGAACGCGTCAAGACAGGGTTGACACTTGTCGAGGTGGTTGCGGATAACTTCCCGCTTATCCTCGGTGAGTTCCCCGTCTAGGTAAGAGTAGAGTTCTTCAATGGACTCCTTGCATTCGGAGTGGCCTTTTGGTGATCCGCATCCAGGCCCCCCGAGTGGCTCGCCCTTTTGCGAGCTGGCCGGCCGACTTGAAAATACCTGGTCACCTGTCACAGTGATCCCCCGACGTTGACAAGACCGCGATCCATTCCAAATTGATGTAACGCCTGCTGGAGTGCTTTTCTTCCCCGGTGGATCCGGCTCATGACCGTGCCAACTGGAACCTGGGTGATTTCAGCGATCTCCTTGTAAGAAAACCCCTCCACGTCAGACAGGATTACGGCTATCCGGAAGGCCTCTGGAAGCGACTCAATCGCCAACTTTACGTCTTGGTCGGTAAATTTATCCAGGGCCTGGTCCTCGGCGCTGCGCCCCAGCCCTGAACTTGGCGAACCGAGCCGCTTGAACAAGTAGAGGTCTTCAATCTCGGGTACCTTGGTCTCCTCTGGTCTCCTCTGACGGGCCCGGTACATGTTGATGTAGGTATTGGTCAAGATCCTATAAAGCCAGGCCTTCAAGTTGGTCCCGGCCTCAAAACTTGAAAAGCCCCGGTAGGCCTTTAGGTAGGTCTCTTGAACCAGGTCCTCTGCGTCGGTGGGATTCTTGGTCATTCTCATGGCGGCCGTGTACAGGGACGGCATGTACTCCATTGCTAGCTCGACAAACTCGGCCTGATCAGCCACCTTCCACAACTACCCGTCTCGACTGCCCACCTAAGAAAACGCCCATAGTTAGACTCTAGCCAATCATTGCCGACTGTTCACCTTTTCAGGCAAGACGTTAGTGTACTAACCTGATACACACCAGGGCGAGTGGCGGAATTGGCAGACGCGCAGGATTCAGGTTCCTGTGTCCGCAAGGACGTGGGGGTTCAAGTCCCCCTTCGCCCACTCTGTCATGTTCCACTAATTCGTGAAGGGTTGAACCTCCGAATTCTGGGCTAATCGGATTCTGGAGTTAGACGCTCGGGCATACTTGAATGAGCCCCAGCTTGAATTGACTCTGAACACCTCACCCGTTGCGGACCACGAGATTCAGGTACTCCCAGTATTATTGACCAAAGTCGTGCTGCGGCAGGAGGTATCATGCGGTTCGTCTCTTGATCTCGTATGAACATTCCCGTGACCTCATTGGCTCCATAGATTTTTAGGATCCACTTCCATTGGTCCCAGTCTCCAAGGTACATCGTGCATAAAATCACATCTCGTTTATCCCTGTCGACTTCGAGGGTGGCCGTGGGGCGATACCATACCAGTCCAGCAATATCTCTGGGGACTTCAGGTGTGCGGCGATCCGATGTGAACCTCCTCGCCCTTGACGACGGGGCATGCGGTCGCTGATTGTTCATCTAAGCTGGTCACGCGTATACTCGGCCACATACCCACAAAGGTCATCCATAACCGAGTCAAAAGTTACCCCGCCCTCGGCCAACTCACTTAGAATTGCATCGGCCTCCTCAGGAGCCAAATCGTCAGCGTAAGTGAGCTGGCGTAAGAACAACACTCGACTGAAGTGATGCTCTCCTTGTAGTACAAACCTTGACTCGCACGAACAGATAATCTCTTTCAAAGAGATCCCGGAGGCAATCGCAAACCTTAAGTCCACGTAGTCGCGGACTGTGGCCCGACGATTCAGTGCATAGGCCTTCATCCCAACAATGTCTATAACATCAGCCACATTGAGTCCTTGACTTCCAATGGGCGCCTTCGTCCACTCGTAAGGATAACCAACAAAGGACACCTTTACTTCGTCAATAAACGCTGTAACCTCGGTCGGTCGATTAATCACGACTTGAGGGTTTGATGAAACCGAGTGCAGGACATCGCATATAACCGAATTTGACACCGAACCCGTACACTTTTCCGGAAAGAAATCCAGGTCCTCCGAGAGGCGATGTCCAAGATGTAGAGCCAACGCAGTCCCACCAGCAAGTCGATGGGTTTTGGCCAGATTAGTACCGGCAATCTTTAGAGCCACCTCACGCATCTGTGGTGTTGTGATGTTCCAGAAAAGGTGCTCATTCACAGATACCATCATTGCCCCGAAATTCCAGACCTTCTAGTTTGAACTATATCCAATTCTACAATAGATCGTGATAGAAAAGCAACAGAGATGCCACATCAAAGCGCAAGAATAAACCGGTGGTTGAGATGAGTTGGCCACACGAAGACTGGGAGACCGCAAGGTATAACTTTGGGTCTAATCAAGACAGGTTAATCGAGAACGCTTTCGATGACCGTGGTCCCCTTGGAACAACCTACGCCTTGGTCGTGATCAAGGGTGGTCGACTCGTCTTTGAGAGATACGCGGGTTCTCTTCCATCGTTCTCAAGGCCTCCCGAGACGGTCACGGCGAACACGCGCCTTCTGTCTTGGTCTATGGCCAAGTCAATCTTGCACGCAATACTTGGAATCTTGATTGCAAACGGCCAACTCGAACTGGACTCGGTGGCCCCGATTGATGAGTGGCACTCGCCCAACGACCTTAGAGGTAAGATCACGATAAAAAATCTCCTAGAGATGCGAGACGGCCTTGACTTTAGCGAGGATTATCGAGATTCTCGTGTGTCAGATGTGATCGAGATGCTTTTTGGGACTGGACAAAATAACGTGTCAAGATATGCCATCCAAAAGCCGGGGATTCATGAGCCAGGGACCGTGTTCAACTACTCCAGTGGGACCTCAAACATACTCTCTTCAATTGTCGCCCGGGTAGTTGGATATGGTGACAGGTACCTAGAGTTTTTGAATGATAAATTGTTCGTTCCACTTGGGATGTCGAGTGCAACGCCCACCTTGGACGAGTCAGGCGTGTGGGTGGCCTCGTCATATGTTCACGCAACCGCCCGGGATTTTGCCAAATTTGGATACCTCTACCTTAGTAGGGGCCGAACAGACACCCACGAGATCATCCCCGAAGACTGGGTTGACTACGCACGCAATCCCCAGGCCTTCGACCAAGAGTCCGGGTCGTGGTACGGGGCACACTGGTGGGTAGCCAACGACGACCTCGGAACCTTTTGGGCCTCGGGCTATGAGGGACAACTTATCTGCGTGGTCCCCGGTCTCGACCTCGTTATAGTCCGTCTCGGTAAGACCGACCTTGAATACAAGACCCATTTGGCAAAGTGGCTGACCGAGTTCTACAGGTCATTTACTGAGTAAGTTCCCAGCTACCATTCATTGATTCGTAAGCCTCGTGCGATAGTCTTTTCTTGGATGAGCCAGGAAATAAAAGGTAACTCTCAGGTTCGACGCGACACCTCATATCACCGGCACCCTCCGGGAAACTTGGCCAACTCAGATTCAATTCTCAGGTCCAAGCCTGGAGGGCTTCCGACCGGGGGCAAGTTACACTCAGCAAAGCGCCGGGTACCTAACCAAACGGTTGCTAACCAGCCAACCAATCCACCATCCGGGCAGCGTTCAGAATTGAGTTCGGCTTACTTCCGCTTCCGTGACCGGGCACGGACACGCAGACACTGGTACGCGAGACACCCGATTTTCTCCGCGGTCATGGCCGTCTTGGTCATGACATACGGATTTTCTTTTCTCAGCTTCGTGACCAACTCGACAAACGGATCCCCGGTTGCAGCGGCCGCCGAGTGGGTCCGTGGGCACGGAGGAAGTACCGTAGTCAGGTGGGCAGAGAACGTGTGGTACTCCCATCATCAGCCCCCCAAAGGTGGTAGGCCCCCCAAAGGTGCCATCCCGATACCAAAGAGCGTAGTCGTGTCGACAACTGCCCCGGTAAACCACCTACCAGAACCGCCCCCAATTGTCCCGTTGGCCTCCCCGCCCATCGCTGGCGAAGGTCAGTGGTCACCGGCCGGACAACTCGTACAAGGAGTCCCAGCGGTCTATGAGACCTACCTAAGACCCGACCCGATACACACCTCTCTGGTCGTCGGGGTGGCCTGGATGGACACGACCTTGCTCAGGGCGACCCTGTACTCGGGAAGCGAGATCCCAGGAGGGGGACCCTGGAAGTACACGGCCCCCATCTCGGGAACCGACGCCCCGAGCCTGGTCGCCGCATTCAACTCGGGATTTCTCATGGCCGATGCCCAGGGAGGTTACTTCTCGGAGGGCAAGATGGTCTACCCGCTGGTAAACGGAGACGCCTCCTTGGTGATCTACTCCAACGGAGACGTGAATATTGGGGCCTGGGGTAGTCAGGTCTCGATGACCTCAAACGTGGTCTCGGTACGTCAAAACCTTCAGCTCTTGGTAGACAACGGGGCCCCGGTTCCCGGGCTGAACGCCTCCGACACAACCAAGTGGGGACTTACGCTGGGCAACCAGATCTATGTTTGGCGATCGGGACTTGGAATAACCGCTAACGGGGCCCTGGTATATGTAGGTGGACCGGGCCTGAATATAACTACCCTGGCAAACCTTCTCGTGCGCGCCGGGGCCGTGCGAGCTATGGAGACCGACATCAACACCGACTGGGTTAATTTCTCGGTATACAATCCTCCACCTGGCCAACCAGCTAGCCCGTCGAATGGGACCTCGCTCTTGTCGACCATGATGGGAGGGCCAGCCAGATACTTTACCGACTGGCCCAGGGACTTTATTACCATGTCGGCCAGGACGCCTGGCTGACGACTGGCCGCTGGGCCCTAGATCCTGCCCGCCCAGGCAGACCAAGATCAAAGTACACCGAGCACCGGCTTGACCTATTCAAAGCCACACCCAAACCGGACTAGACTAAACAACTATGTCTAGTTCCATTAGCGCAGTTGAGTTTTACTTTGACCCGGTTTGTCCGTGGACCTGGCTGACAAGTCGCTGGCTCTACTCGGTGGCCGATCAGAGAGGCTTTATTGTAAAGCTTCGGGCCCTCTCGCTCAAGTTGCTTAACTCGGACGGTGGAAATGAGATACCGGAAAAATTTCGACCGGGACTAGAGATGTCCTATCGGGCACTCAGGCTAGTTGAACACCTGGCAAACCATCAAGACTTTGAGGCCTCGACCAAGTTCTATACCGAACTCGGGAACCGACTCTTTATTGAAAAGGCGGATCCCGGAGACGACCTGTTGCAAGACGCCCTAAAGGCCAGCTCCTTGACCGACTTGTCCAACGTACTTGACGACGAGTCTTGTGACCAGTTGATCCGGACCAGCCACGACCTGGCTATTGAGTCTGCTGGACCTGATATTGGCTCACCCGTGATTCGCCTCGAGCCCGACGGGACTACAATATTTGGACCGATCTTATCCCCGGTTCCCTTGGCCGACGAGTGCTTGGTCATATTTGACGCAACTCTAGAGCTTGCTCGGTGTTCATCGTTCTACGAGCTAAAACGAGGGCGGTCGGGACCTCCGGATTTTTCTTGATCACTTCTAAATAGCTCGATGTCTAAAATTGCGACTCCCAAGGTCCTAGTCTTAATTGCTCTAGGGGCCATTGTTGGGACGTGGCTTCGGGAACTAATTAGCCAGGCCATGCCGGTGGACAGTTCTGGACTGCCGACCGGGATACTTGTAGTAAATCTTACCGGGACACTAGTCCTGGGCATACTCGCGTCAGTGTTCACCCACTTTTTTCACGGCTCTCGGAATGTGCGCTTAGCTCTTGGGACCGGACTACTCGGGGCCTATACGACCTTTTCCACCCTCGAGATCGCCTTGGTGGAACTCACCCGCTCCGGCCACGGGTGGATTGCGCTTGACTACCTCGTAGCTAGCGTGATCGGTGGGATACTTGTTGGCTGGGCTGGATTTCAACTAACCAACCTCCTCGTGGGACGCTTCAAACCGGCGACCAAGTCTGAACACCTCGTGGACATAGAGCCACTTGAAATCTTCGAACCATGATCGACGTCTGCTCTGAGATCTCCTAGCCATGAGATCGGGTGATCTTTTACCATTAGCCCTGGGGGGCTCAGCCGGGGCCGTCTTGAGATATCTTCTCGACGAGGCCATAACAGGCTATTTGGACTCTGAGTTCCCCTTTGGGATATTCACGATTAACGTTTTGGGGTCACTCTTCCTTGGGATTGTAACCGGGGCGTTCTCCAGACACGGTCTGTCTAGCTTTGCGTTCAATCTACTCGGGACGGGTTTCTGCGGGGCCTTTACGACTTTCTCCACGTTTAACCTAAATATCTTGTATTTACTTGAAGACCATCAGGTAAAACTCGCCATTAGTTATCTCGGGTCAAGCCTGGCGGTTGGTTTTGGTCTGGCCTATCTGGGCTATGAATTGGGACGTTTGCTCTAGTCCATTGAGTTCGGACAGCTAGGCTGAATCTTCTTGACAGCCAGTCTCGCCAAGAGCTCACTCAAACTGGCAACCTCTTCACTAGAGTAGAGCTCTAAGAAGTGCTTTCTTAGACTGGCACTAAGAACTCCCTCGGACTGGGCCAACCTGTCCTCTCCGGTCTCGGTGAGCCTGGCGAACCAACCTCGACGATCTTGGGAGCAGTGAACCCGCTCGACGAATCCGTCTTGCTCGAGCCGTGAGATCGCATGTGAGATCGACGACGGTATCGCACTGGTGACCTCTGAGAGTTCGTTCATCCTCATTGACCTTTCTGGGGCCTCACTGAGGTGCTTTAAGATCAGGTGATGGAACAGGCTGTAGCCGACCGCTGAAACCAACTCCCGGTCAACCTGGGAGAAAAGCTTCCGGGTCCCGAGTGTAAGACGCTGCCAGACCAACTCCTCGCCGGGAGTCAGGTTTTCTGGCTGGCGTGTATCATTTCCATCCCTGCTCTCTAGGTTATTGGAAACTCTTACCATATCTGCCATATACCGGGTCCTCTAATAATGGTACCTGAAAATAAATCAGGTTACTAGAATTAAAAACTATTGAAAGTTGAAATAAATTCCGGGGTGGGACGTTGTAGGTAGGTAGTCAGTTCCAAGTAGACACTATTTAGGAGGCAGAAATGGCAATTGATGCAAAGGCAGTTGAAGGTTACATCCCGGGAACCTGGAAGCTAGACCCGGTCCACACCGATATTTCATTCACGGTGCGACACATGATGGTGTCGAAGGTCCGGGGCAAGTTCACCGACTTTGAGGGAACCATTGTAACGGCAGAAAACCCCGAGGAGTCCACGGTTTCATTTGAGGCCAAGATGAACTCTATTGATACGGGAAATCCCGACCGGGACAACCACCTTCGGTCCCAGGACTTTTTCGAGGCCGAGAAGTACCCGACCATGACATTCAAGTCTACCGGGGTCAAAAAGGCCGGAGACGGATTCGCCCTAGATGGTGACCTGACCATTCACGGGGTGACCAAACCGGTAACGCTAGCCTTTGATGTCAACGGGTTTGCAAAGGACCCCTACGGCGGAACCAGGGCTGGGTTCTCGGCGACCGGCGAGATAAATCGGAAAGATTTTGATATATCGATCTCGATGCCCATGGATGGTGGGGGCGTGGTGGTCGGAGACAAGATCAACATCCACCTAGAGGTTGAAGCGATCCTAGAAAGTTGAGGTAATGCAAATTATGGGTATAAAAGAACTGGGACATGTAGTCCTTTATGTTCGAGACATCGAGAGGTCGTCGTATTTCTATCGGGACGTCCTTGGATTTAGTCAGATCCTTCCTAGGTTTGAGGAAGGATCTGGCGGGATGTCTGGCTCTAGAAGTCCTCTTGGGTCTCACGTGGCAGCCTTTTCTTCAGGGCGGACACATCATGAGTTACTCCTGATCGAGGTGGGCGACTCAGCCCAGCCAATCGCGAAGGGACGTCGACTCGGCATGTACCACATCGGGCTAAAGGTAGGAGACAGCGACCAAGAACTCGTTGAGGCCTGGAACAAGGTGGTAGCTTCAGGAGCTACCGTAATCGGGGCCAGTGACCATACGGTAACTCACAGCCTGTATATTCTCGATCCAGACGGCAACGAGATCGAGCTGTACATCGATGTACCCGGAGTGGACTGGAGGTCCAATCCAGAGCTCATTGCCAGCCCGATCAAGGCTCTCTCGATTGCATAAGTCACCTAACCAACTTTAACTGCCGATTGCATAAATCACGTCCCAGGGTTAGCATGAGACGTGCCGCAAGACAGGATCACCTTGGAGATTCCCGATGACAGCCATGGGGTACTTCCAGCTCAGCTTCTCAGACGGGCAATTGCGAGCGGGATAATTGACGCCGAACCCTTCACGATTCCCGAAGACAACATTCAGCCAGCAAGTCTGGACCTGCGTTTGGGAGAGGTCGCCTACCGGCTCCAGTGTAGCTTCTTGCCTGATAAACACAGTGTTGAAGACAAGGTCAAAGAGTTCCAGATTGACACCTTGGACCTTCATAGAGACGGAGTAGTCTTAGAGCCCAAGCGACCCTATCTTATCCCACTCAAAGAACGCGTTCATCTTCCCGGGAACTTTCGAGGGAGGACCAATCCCAAGAGTTCGACCGGGCGGCTAGATGTGTTTACCCGGGTCATAACCGACTTCAGTTTCAGGTTTGATGAGATCGCACCGGGATATTCAGGCAACATGTACCTGGAAGTCGTGCCCCTGTCGTTCCCGATAAGGGTACGCGAGGATCTTACCTTGAATCAGCTCCGTCTTTCTGTGGGTAGGCCTGAGCTCGACGACGACCAGATCCGTGATTTTCACGCTCAAAAGCCACTGTTGTACTTAGAGGGCGAGCCCGTGGATCCCGACCGACTTGCCCTGGGCAACGGGATGTTTGTTGGTCTTGACCTTACCGGTGATAAACATGGAAAAGTCGGTTATCGCGCCAGAGATCACGCACCACTCTTGGACATGACGACGACTAACAAGATTGCCCCAGACCCCTACTGGGAGCCGGTTATATCCCAGGCCGGATCTAAAATAGTCCTGACTCCGCAGAGATTTTACCTGCTCATGTCCAACGAGGCGGTATGTATCCCTCCTGAACTGGCCTCGGAGATGACTGCCTATGATCCGACCTCTGGAGAGTTACGCACCCACTATGCCGGCTTTTTTGATCCGGGTTTTGGCTATGACCGTGGTGGCAGATTTTCGGGATCTCGGGCGGCCCTTGAAGTTAGAGCCCACGACGTCCCCTTCGTGATCGAGCACGGTCAAAAGGTGTGCAAGTTGACCTTCGAGAAAATGCTAGAGCCTCCCCGGGCTCTCTATGGCGAGGATGTCGGATCTAACTATCAAGGCCAAGAAGAGACCCTTGGGAAGCACTTTTTAAGACCATGACCTTGCCAGCTAACCAGACTGAAGTGGTGCAACGTGATCTCGTGGCCTGACGAACTTATCGAAGTTTTTGACAGATCACTCACCGTAACCTTTACGTCGGTAACCAAGTCTGGCCAGCCGATCTCGACGCCACTAACGCCGTACTTGAACCGGGAAACAAACACGTTGGATGTTTCGACTGGCCTAACCTATCCGACCAAGGCAGAGCGGACCCGGAATAATCCTCTGGTGACCTTGGTCTACAACGACCCGATCGGACTAGGTATATCAGAACCCCCGGTTGTAGTCGTAGAAGGCCACGGGGCCGTGCGTGACTCAGATCTCCAGGGCAACCTCGACAGATATATTCGGCTTAGCTCAGCAAAGCTTCCCGATGCCATGAAAGGTCAACCAAAGTTCATCTTGAAGAGGTTCCCCTGGTATTTCTCTCGTATCTGGATAGAAATTACACCCATAAAGATCACGTGGTGGCCACGGGGAGATCTCACGTGTCCTCCCAAGTCCTGGACAACTGACCTGTCTGATTTTCCGGCGTCTGATGCTAAGCCGCTCGGAGCCAACCAGGCCCCCTGGCTTGAGCCCCCGGATGACTGGAAAACCCAGGCTGAGGTGGCAATATCAAGGTTGGGACTGCGTGATCTGGCATTTGTTGACCCAAATGGTCAACTCTTCAGTCTTCCTGTAAGGGAAGTTACCCGACAGATAAGTGGGTTTGACTTTTTTGTTCCCCCCAATTTTGAGATCCCAAATGGTTCAAAGGCGTCATTGGTCTTTCACGACCATCCTGAGCGCTTTACGGGACAGGAGAATCGAACATTCTTAGGGATAATCGCCCCGTCGTCGACAAGGGACCCAGGGAGATACTCCTTTGAAGTTACCCGACTTTTGGCCGACTGGAGCCTTCCTGGAAACAAGCTAATGGCCGCGAAGAGTTTTCTGTCCAATGGACGCAAGCTTGCCCCTCGACTAAAGTTCGAAGCGCAACGTCGAGGCCAGCCAATTCCGAAAGTAAGATTTCCTAAATGAACAATCGAAGTGATAGTAGTCTACTCCCCCCAATCCGAGAAGTGTTTTTATCTTGTGCCGATGTGTCCTATATTTTGGTCTCAGACAGTAAGGTTGGTGAGAGCTGGAATCAAGCTAGTATCTGCCGAGGATTTTCGGTTGGAGGTCTCGCTGTACATCTGACCCGTGGGTACTCTCAGGTTGAGGTCTACTTAGGGGGCGACGAACCCCAGGGAGCCCCGGTGTCGGCGGGCGAGTACTACAACACTTTCCCGGGTCTTGATAATTTGAACTCAGAAATTTCCAAGGAGATTGTTGCCAAGTCTGAGGAGATTGCACGAGAGGGCTGGGAGGATTTTGTTGCTCGGGCGGGCGAGTCCCTAAATAATCTGGGCAGAATGCTCGGTGACGAGCCTTCTGGCCGACTAGTCAAGGTGGCCGGAGATGCGATCATGACCTTAGATCAGTACCTGTTGACCCGAATAGTTGAGCTCACCGTACACGTAGATGATTTAGCAGAGTCGGTCTCGTTGGATTCTCCCCCTCTATCTCCAGACGCACTAGTGCTAGCCATTGGGACCCTTGTCCAGAGTGCCTCGGTCAGGTACGGGTCACGGGCCGTACTTCGTGCCCTGGCCAGACCTGAACTCGATAAGAACAACACTCTAAAGATCTTCTAGGTTGCTCTGCCTGCCAACTGGTTAGAAAGATGCGTCGTTATAGACACAATCACACGCATCTTTTAGACAACTAGACAGCCGCCGATCCACCAGTCTCACCGACTGACGAACCTTGAAAGCTAGCATCGCCAAAGGCAAATACTCCCCCATCGGCTCCAATGAGCCAGTATCCTTTGCCATCGGGGGTTGCCTGGATGGAGACGATCGGGGCGGCCAGCTTCTGGCAACCCGAGCCACTATTGGTGCAGTCCCCAACTGAGGGTGCCGTGCCGAATGCATGCACATTACCCTGGGCGTCCACTACCCAATATCCTCCACCAGCCGAAGCAGCAATAGAGACGACCGGCGAAGTGGAGTTTCCAATCGCCGAGCCTGAATATATGGCGTCGCCGAAGGCAAATACTCCGCCATCGCCAGCTACTTCCCAGTAGCCCTTGCCATTATTTGTGGGAGTAATACCTACTATTGGAGCCACCAGGTCCGTGCATCCCGACCCTAGAGTTGGACACGATCCATAGAACCCGGCGTCGCCGTAAGTAAAGACCCCTCCATCTGATCCAACTAGCCAGTAACCCTTCCCGTCGGGGGTTCCCTGGATGTCTACAACTGGAGCGGCCAAGTTTACGGTGTCGGCAGCTCCGTAGAATCCTGCATCGCCGAAGGTATAGACACCCCCTTGTGAGGAGGCCAGCCAGTAGCCTCCCCCATTAGAGGTGAGGGTGGCTCCCACTACCGGTCCGGTGGTCGTGTCACCCTTTGAGGCAACCGAACCGTTGTTGGTCACGCCAAAGGTAGATACCCCACCAGAGTTGGTAACGACAATGTAGCCGGGATTGGAGGTGCAGTTGGGGGGTGTTCCGGACTGTCCTGTAGGGCAGGTTGGCGGGGTTGTTGTCGGGGTTGTAGTGGGCGGAGTAGTTGTAGGCGGAGTAGTTGTAGGCGGAGTAGTTGTAGGCGGAGTGGTTGTAGGGGGAGTAGTTGTGGGAGGAGCCGAGCCTACCGTGACGGTGACCGACGCAGAGGCCGACGCTGTGTACAGGGAGGTTCCGTTGAAGGCGGCGGTGAGTAGATATACCCCGGGGGTGGCGAAGCTGGTGTTGCAAGTTGCGTTGCCAGCGTTCAGGGGAAGATCTATGCACGAGGAGATCGCTGTTGCGTTGGAAGAAATAGTGACCGTGCCTGAGGGAGTACCCGAGCCCGAGGTCACCGAGGCAGTCAGCGTCACGGTGGAGGCTGGGTTGGGTGAAGTCGTAGAGGCTGCGAGCGTGGTGGAGGTTGGCGTGGGCGAGGCAGAGGGAGGCGAAGCATAGGTGAACTGGTCTGCAGTCGATGGCGCAGACGTGCCACCAGGGGTGGTCACAGTCACATCCACCGTCCCCGCCGATTCGGCCGGGGAGGTGATGGTGATTGAAGTTGACGAGTTGACGGTGAGACTTGTACCAGGAGTTGCCCCGAAGTCAACCGAAGTAGCCCCGGTGAAGTTGGTGCCGGTCACCGTCACAGTGGTTCCCCCCGCCGTTGGGCCCGAAGTGGGGGCAACGGCGGTGACCGTCGGCGGAGCAATATAGGTGATGGCGATGGCAACCGGATGCGTACCCACACTGATGGGACTACCAGCCGAGTTGGTGGTCGTGTTGATCGGGGTGACCTTGTGCAAGCCCAAGTTCACCACATAAGCAGTTGCCCCATTGGGGGTGATCGCGATGGCAATGGGTTCCGCTCCAGCGCCGATAAGACTACCAGCCAAGTTGGTCGTCGTGTTGATCGGGGTGACATTGATCGAGCCGGAGTTCGCCACATAGGCGGTTGTCCCATCGGGGTTAATGGCGATGCCTTCGGGGCTTGTTCCCACACCGATGGGAATACCAGCCGAGTTGGTGGTCGTGTTGATCGGGGTGACATTGTTCGCGCCGGTGTTCACCACATAGGCAGTTGCCCCATTGGGGGTAATGGCGATGCCAAAGGGACTTGTTCCCACGGCGATGGTGGTGGTGACTGAGTTAGTGGCCGTATTGATCACGCTGACATTGTTCGCGCTATAGTTTGTCACATAGGCGGTTGTCCCATCGGGAGTTATGGCGATTCCTTCGGGGCCTGTTCCCACGGCGATGGTGGTAGTGACCGTGTTGGTGGCCGTATTTATCACGCTGACATTGTCCGTGAAGTTGTTCACCACGTAGGCAGTTGCCCCATTGGGGGTAATGGCGATGCCAAAGGGACTTGTTCCCACGGCGATGGTGGTGGTGACCGAGTTAGTGGCCGTATTGATCACGCTGACATTGTTCGAGCTTAAGTTCGCCACGTAGGCAGTTGCCCCATTGGGGGTGATCGCGATGGCATTGGGATTTACTCCCACAGCGATGGCGCTGCCAGCGGTATTGGTGGCCGTATTAATCGGGGTAACTGTGCCGGAAAGGTTATTTACCACATAGGCGGTAGGGGACACTGAAGTGTATGTGAACTTGTCGGCGGCGCTTGTAGCCGAAGTACCTCCATTTACTATTGTTACATCAACGGTAGCGGCTGTTTCTGCCGGGGTAACAGCAGTTATCTGAGTATCTGAGTTAACCGTGAAGCTGGCTGCGGGGCTAGCTCCAAAATCCACAGCAGTGGCGAAATCAAAGTCCGTTCCAACAATGTCAACGGTGTCGCCCCCGGTAGTTGATCCCAGTGACGCGTCCACTGCAGTGACTGTTGGAGGTGCTAAATAGCTGATGGCGATGGCTTCGGGTTGCGTTCCCACAGTAATGGCGACACCGGATGTGTTGGAAGAAGTAGTAATTGGGGTAACAGAGCCCGAGCCGGAGTCCGCCACATAGGCGGTTTGCCCGTTTGGGGTAATGGCGATGGCTTCGGGTTGCGTTCCCACAGCAATGGCGGTGCCGAGTGCGCTGGTAGCCGTCGTAAGTGGAATAACCGCGCTGGCTCCGGATTGTGCTACGTAGGCGGTTTGCCCGTTTGGGGTAATGGCGATTCCTTCGGGATTCGATCCCACGGTTATAGGGCTACCTACAATCTTGGTGGTTGTATTAATCGGAGTAATTATGCTTGAAGCTTGGTATGTAACATAGGCCGTGGCTCCGTTAGGGGTGATGAAGATTTTATAAGGATTAGCCACCCCGGTGATAGTTGTCGACACCGAATTGGTGGCCGTATCGATCACGGACACGTTGCTCGAGGTATTATTGGTTACATAGACAGCTGTCCCATCGGGGGTGATGGCGACGCCAGTGGGATATGTTCCCACGGTGATGGTGGTGGTGACCGAGTTGGTGGCCGTATCGATCACGCTGACACTGTTCGAGCCGGTGTTCGTCACGTAGGCGGTTGCCCCATTGGGGGAGATGGCGATTCCTTCGGGATTTGTTCCCACGGTGATGGTGGTGGTGACCGAGTTGGTGGCCGTATTTATCACGTTGACAGTGTTAGAGCCAAAGTTAGCCACGTAGGCGGTTGCCCCATTGGGGGTGATTGCGATGCCAGTTGGCAACGATCCCACGGCGATTGGTGTGCCCGGGGCGTTGGTGGCCGTATCGATCGGGGTAACTGTGCTTGAAGCGAAATTAGCAACATAGGCCATCGGGGACCCCGAGATATAGGTGAATTTATCCGCGGCGCTTGTAGCTGAGGTGCCTCCGGCCGTTGTCACGGTGACGTCGACGACTGCAGGCGATCCTGCGGGACTCACCGCCGTCAGCTGGGTCCCGGCGGCATTTACCGAGACACTGGTGGCCGGCGCGGCCCCGAAGTCGACAGCAGTTGCGCCACCCAAGTTGGTGCCCACTACGTCAATTGCGTCGCCGCCCGCGCTCGAGCCGATCGCCGCGTCTACCGCTGTAACGGTGGGGGCAGAAGTAGCAAAGGAAGCTGGCGCGGCAAAAAATAGGCCAGCACATATTATTGCTACCGCAACAACACTTGACACGATCGTTCGGCGAACACAGTTACCGTCAATTGGGCCGATGTCACCCACCGATTGAGCCTCTGTCACATTCTCGCCAACGAGGCTCCTGAAACAACAGTTCATTACCTTACTCCTTTTAAGATTTGGTAAATTCCGCTAAATTGACGATCCAGGCTCCCACGTCGACCACCGACTATGTCTACCCGTATTTTACGTTGAAGTCCAATTTAACCAGGTAGAGTGTAGTTCAATTCTAGTACGTGGGACTGCGACAAGTAACGCCTCTCGTCTCTTGTTTAGAAAAGACGACCTGGAACCAAAGGTCCGGATTTTGAAAGTAGTAGTCATCTTTTGTAGCCTCGGCTTGAGTTCGTTGTTGGCACTCATTGGTAAGTTAGATCTATCTACAGCGACCTGTGTTGGTTTGCCTGGGAAGCCCAACTCAGGTCTTGGTCGTGGAGCCTACATCGGTAGCGATCCACCGCTCTGGCCGACTAGCGAACCTTAGAAGGTACCAGCGCTAAAAGTAGACGTCGCGCCTTTGGATACCACCTCGAAGTGATCCCTGGCTACAAGAGCCATTCCACACCATTTTGGTAACTTGTGCTTGGAACTTGTCCGGCCAGAATTCGATATGGGTTCCTGTTGCCCGGGCCAATCTCTTGAAATCAATGACGCCACCACGGGTAGCCGGGGACCATACCGCAATTCATTCCCCTCTTACGAGGACAATGACTTATGAGAAGTACCGATATACGACCTGGGCCACGCATGATGGCTTGGGTGCCCCATCAACCTCGAGGACCAAGTCCAAGACAACCTGGACCCCGCCGTCTATTGGAGACACCTCGAAAACCGTGGCCCCGAGACGTAACCGCGATCCAACCGGGACCGGAGACGGAAATCGGACCTTGTTGCACCCGTAGTTGATCCCCATCGACATCCCGGCCACGTCTAAGACCTCTCCGAGATAGACCGGGGCCAGGGCCAGTGTGAGGTACCCGTGGGCAATCGGGCCCCCAAAGGGACCATCCTTGGCCCGGACCGGGTCTACGTGTATCCACTGGTGATCGCCGGTTGAGTCTGCAAACAGGTTCACGGTCTCCTGGGTGATCTCGTGCCAGCCGCTATAGCCCAGGTGCTTGCCGACCAGTTCGTGGAATTCGTCTAAATGATTTACGGTGGTAGCCATGGATCACACATTAGCCAGGTCACGACCAAATGTCCTCTTGTTGGTCTCAGATCAAGAACGTCAAAGAAGCTGGCTCCCACAAGGAGTTGCCCTGTCGAGCCGAGACAAGTTGATTTCCCAGGGCGTGGAGTTCACCAACTACTACACCCACTCGTCTCCGTGCTCACCATCTCGGGCCAGCCTGTTCACGGGCCGTTATCTCACCGGTCACGGGGTTGTCGACAATATAATCCAGCCAGAACACACCGAACTGGCCAAGACGATCCCGACCATCGGGACCATGTTGAGGGAGGCCGGTTACAGGTCGTCGTATATCGGCAAGTGGCACCTGTCTCACTCGCCCCACCCGGACATGGAGGCCTACGGGTTTTCCGACTGGGACGGGAACGACCGTCACTTTATGGGATGGGCCGGTACCGGGGTACACTTTGACCCGATCATTGCCGACAACGCCGCACACTGGATCTCCAAGAATGCCTCCGGATCAAGCCAACCCTGGTTCCTCACGGTGGCCCTCGTGAACCCCCACGATGTCATGTGGTATCCAATCGATCAGCCCAACTACCGTGAAGAGAATCCCGACGAGGTATCCCGGGTCAGATCTCTCCTAGAGGCCGCCGCCTGGAAGGACGATGACCCTCTCCCGGTTTTCTCGCAGGACTATAAGGAGATATTTTCCCAACTTCCCGAGAACTTTGCAGACTCCCTTTCCACCAAACCCGAGGCCCATCGCCAGTGGTGCTGGGATCAACAGCACGGCCTGTGGGGCTACATTGACCCCTCAGACACCCGGGCCTGGCTGCGCCACTTAGACTACTACGTCCATCTACACCGGCTCGCCGACGAAAACCTGGGCAAGGTCTTGGCCGCCCTAGAGCAGTCCGGACAGTGGGACAACACGGCCATTATCTTTACCTCCGACCACGGGGACATGTGTGGGTCACACGGGCTTCGCTCCAAGGGCCCCTTCGTGTACGAGGAGATCATGAACATCCCCTTATATGTCAGGGTACCTGGCCTTACCACCCCGGGTACCGTGACCCGGGCACTGGCCAGCCACGTAGATCTCACGGCCACGATCGCCTCCTTAGCGGGGGTCTTTGAGACCAGTCCTCACGGAGACCAACTCAGATCGTCCCTCCCGGGATATGACCTCACGAACGTTCTGGCCGACCCGACTTCCAGCGGGCCCGAGGTGGTCCTGTTCGCCCAGGACTCGGCCCAGACCGAGAACCTGAACCGGGTTCGTTACGCCCTTCGCGGGTTCTACGACGGACGTTACAAGTACGCCCGGTACTACGGGATAGGAGGGGGCAAGCCCTCTACCGGGCTCTGGGGACGAGATCCAGGAACCAAGAGGTTCGACGCCCAAAGCACATTCGATGACCAAGAGCACGAGTTGTACGACCACGACAGCGACCCCTTCGAGTTGGTCAACCTCGCACGTGACCCGGGCTACACGGAGTTGCTCGGCCAGTGCTACACACGCCTCGTAGATCTCGAACGGGAATACTTTGTGTTGCCCTGACACGTTATGCAACTAAGGTAAGTCTTGGTGAAACAGAGAAAGGTAGATATTCGGGTGCCCAGCTGGTTGATTTGGATCTTGGCGGCAATAATCTTGTGGGGTCTCTGGGGGGCTTTTACGGCCCAGGCCACAAAACACCATGACGCCCTCGGGGTAGTGGCCGGAGCCGTAATAATTGAAGGCCTGGTCATGCTCCCGTTCGCCTCGAAAGCCTGGACGGCCCGGTCTTGGCCGCTCCTGGCCGTGTCCCTGTTTGGTCTGGCCGCCTACGCCTGCTTCTTCCAGGCCGTCAAGGCGGCGGGCTCTTCTTCAGTCGTGGTCGCCATGGGAGCTACCTATCCCATAGTCACCTACGTTATTGCACTCCTCTTTCTGCATGAGACCCTGAACTGGAAGGCGGCACTCGGTATTGCCCTGGCCGTGTCTGGGACCTTCTTGCTGTCTAGTGCGTCGAGCATTGCCCACTGACAAGTCCGCCATAATCGAACCGGGTCGAGTGATCCGGTCCCGAAAATCCGGACATGTGGGACTTGTCCGTTCTCTACTCGTGGCCGCCTGGCTGGTCTTGACCTTCACCGTGCTCGTCTTTGAGCCAGCCGACCTCACCGGGGTGGCAAGTCCGGCGACCCACGGTAACCTGGGAAGCACCCTGGCTGAGATCGCGAGTCTCGGCCACGGTCCACAGGGTGAGTCAAGTGCTCCGGGAGCTCCGAAGCGGGTACTCCTCTTGGGGGCCTCGGTTGCTCTGACCCTCGGAATCGGGCTCTCTCAGAACGCTAGTGGGTATGGATTTTCTCTAATAGACGACGGGACCTTAGGATGCGGGGTCGCCCAAGGGGCTCCCTTGAGTGTCGACGGGCAAACCTGGAACTCAATTACCCCGGCCTGTGACGGATCCCTCCAAGACCTCCAGTGGCCACTCATCTGGGCGAATGAGGTCGCCCAGGTTCATCCCAGCGTCGCCCTAGTAGAACTAGGTCGCTGGGAGGTGGTCAACCGCCTCTACCAGGGACAGTGGACCAACATATACTCGACCGCCTATCAAGACTACCTAATCGGGCAACTCCGACTCGCCACCCAGGTCATTGTGGACCAAGGAGTCCCGGTAGACTTTTTGACCTCTCCTTACTTTCAAGGTGGGTACCCCGAAGACCAATACTCACGGGTCAACATCTTCAACGACCTCCTAGGTCAGGTTGCCTCTCAGTTCCCGGGTAAGGTCTCGGTTATTGACCTACACGGTTACGTGGACCCGGGGAACTACTATGCACAGTACATAGACTCGGTCCAAGTTCGCGAGTCTGACGGGGTCCACTTCACCCCGGCCGGTGGTCAGCTTGTTGGTAAGTGGCTCTGGCCACAGGTTCAAAACCTCTTGGCCAACCAGACAGGATCTGCTTTCCCTTCTAACTCGGGTTACGATCTAATAACCTCAAGGGGCCAGTCAATTACGGGTGGAGGTGGGGCTTGGTTTGGCGACGCCTTCCAGGTTCCCCCGGCCGGCTCGACCCAGGCCGTCAACTCACCCTATCCGGACTATATTACCGACTTTGCCCCATCTCCTAAAGGGTCTGGGTACTGGCTTGTCGGAGCCAACGGAAGCGTCTACGCCTTTGGCCAGGCCGGCTTTTTTGGACCGGGTACTCGGAACTATGCGCTCTATGGTGCCCTGCCCTACCACGGTGGGTTTAGCCTGGGATCTCAGGGTACCCCGGTATCGAGATCAACCAGTGCAAACCAACCGGCACCTCCACCAATTGATCCCCCGGCACCCACGGGCTTTCATCCCGGGTCTTCTATTGTGGCTATCTCTCCAACCCGCTCTGGTAACGGGTACTGGCTGGTGGGTTCCAACGGGACCGTGTACCCCTTTGGGGATGCCTGGGCTCTGGTAGACCTGAGTCAGATCCCCCTACAGGCCACCTGCCTGGGAATTATCCCTCCCAGCTAACCAGGGAAGTGTTTATATTACACTTGACGGGTGCCATTCAATATCGATCCGGCCAAGTCGCAGATAATTGACACCCACTTTCAGGAGTTCCTAAAAGAGACCGACTATTGGCAGGGAAAGGTCCTCCTCGACTACTCCTTGATGATGCACCAGGCCTGGCGACCTATACTCCCATTACTCCCCCTAGGCGATGACATCACCGTGGGAGACATTGGAACCGGATACGGCCTCTTGGCAGCCGAGTTGGCCGCAAACCTGAGACTTTGCGTACACGGGATTGACCTCGACGAGACCTACGTGGACGGGGCCCGCGAACTCTCCCGGCGCCTGGGTAAGCAAGATATATTTCAACCCGGTTCATCCTTGGAGTTCCAGACCGGGAACATCTGCTCAATTCCCTGTCCGGACTCGTCCTTTGAGTTCACCATGGTCCGCGAGGTGTTCCAGTTCGTAGACGACCTAGAGCTAGCCACGAGCGAGATCCGCCGAGTTACCAAGCCAACCGGGTTTGTCTGCGTTAGCGACAACGACGATGGGTTGTTCTTGTCATACCCTGAGCCCTCAGAAGCCTTTAGACGAATCCACAAGGCAATTGAGGAAGAACAGGCCAGCTACGGTGGTGACCGCAAGGTCGGGCGCAAGATCTCAACGCTCCTAGCCCAAGGGGGGTTTTCAATCTTGGCCGTGTCTGTCATCCCCGAGGCCCGTCACTGGACGGTCACCCCCCAAGACCCCGAGTCCACCTTCATGATTCACCAGATCCGAGAGGCCAAAGAACGCCTTGTAGCCGCCCGGGTTATTGGGGCCGACGAGTTCGATGACCTTGTCGGTGAGCTAGAGAGAGAGCCCACCCGAGAGCAGTTCCGTTTCAACGCCCGAGTCGTGGTCGTTGGACGCAAGTTATAATAATCTCGGACGAAGCTATATTGACTTAGAGATTTCTAAGCCTGTTGACCTGGGCAGGATCGTAGACACAGATCACGTCGCTAATATAGCCGAGGTCTCGGGCTACCTTGAGCATCGCAAGACCAGCTCCTGAATCTGGCAGGTGCGAGGCGAGAACAACATATGGTGGATGAACTTCTAGCCCGCCTAATAGGGCCCCGTTGGCGACGGCCTTTTTCACCGTATCGGTCCTCTTTAGCCCGGGACGAGTTCCCTGAATAGATCCCTTGTACTCAAACCAGACCTCGTTGCCAAGTGGACTGACTGCGTGCTGATCTATCTCAACCCCAATTTCGGGCAAGACAATCCGGTTGCGTAGCTCAAATCCATAGGAGGCAAGTAGGTCGTCACACTGCTCGGCAAATCGCCGTCCTTGTCGGCTTGACGACGACTGAAACTCCGACGGTCTCAGGGAGAGATCTGACCTATACTCTGGCACGGGACCGAGGAGACTGACCTGCTTGCTTGGGACTCGTGAGTGTTGCTTTACTCGTTGGCCTGGCACGACCGGTGAGACTGGCCGACTTTGAAGATGGCTTTTTTGTCTTAGATTCGCGCGAAAGTCGCGAGGTTACCTCCATGACCCGGGCCCGAGACAACTCAACGTAGCTGGGCTCTAGGTCGTATCCCAAAAAGTGCCGGTTAGTCTCAAGGGCGGCAAGTGCGCTCTGTCCGCTCCCCATAAAGGGATCTAGCACCACGTCGCCCTCATAGGTCAACAGCTCAATTACTCTTCTAGGTAGCTCTTGTGGGAAAGGTGCCGGATGTCGAATCTTCTTGGCCGAGGCCGGTGGGAACCGCCACACATCCAAGGTCAACTCCCGGAACTCTTCCGGTGAGATTGTCGACCTATGGGGAAGACCGGCCCGCTCACGTTCGAGTCGGGTGAGGGCGCGATCAAAGCGACCCTTTGAGGCTAAGATAATTCTCTCGGACACGTCACGCAGTGTCGGGTTAGACGACGACCCGTAGGAGCCCCAGGCACAGCTACCTGAAGCCCCTTCAGCTTTTACCCAGATGATCTCGGCGCGCATCAAGAACCCCAGGTCGTCTTGGAGGATCCGGGTCAAATCTCCCGAGAGACTTCGGAAGGGTTTACGTCCCAGGTTGGCCACGTTGACCGCTATGCGCCCCCCGGGTTCTAGGACTCGGTAGCACTCGGAAAACACCCTTCTCAGCATGTCGAGATAGTTGACATAGGAGGTTGGTACCCCGCTCTTGCCCAGTTCTAGTTCATAGGCCTTGGCGGCGAAGTAAGGCGGCGAGGTAACCACGAGACCTATCGACTTGTCCGGTATCTGGCTCATATCTGAGGCATCTCCAAGATAGAACGTGTCTAGTTCGCCAGGCCTGTTGATCTGGTCGTCGTTGAGCACAACTGGCGCCACAAAACGATCGTAGAAAGCCGAAGAGTCATGGTTTTCTCGTCTCGATACCCCAAAGGACGAGGTCACCGTGCCTTGGCGTTTGACCTTTTTGGGGGTGGTCTTTTCGGGGGTCATACACCAAAACGTTAGCCTAGCCGTGCGACATCTCGGTGAGACCGTGCGGGAAATCTACGTGGCCAGCTAAAGCGTCTGTCGCTGGCCGGGTCTAAGATGACGGTTGCCTTGATAGATCGCCCCCCTTCACCGCATAACTCTAAAACTTACCATGACTCAAGCTGTTCCTGATACCCACCAGCCAGACCGAGCCAGGGTGTTGCCCAAGTACTTGTCGCACTCGTCCATGGCCGCCTATTCAAGTTGCCCGAAGAAGTTTGAGTTCTCACGGATCGACAAGATCCCAGAACAACCAAGTCGGGCCATGTTGGTGGGAACCTTCGTGCACGACGTCTTAGAGCGCCTAATGGGACTAGGTGCCCACGAACGCACGGTCGAGGCCGCCCGGAATCTGTGTCGGACCCGGTGGGACGGCTGGTTTGAGTCCCAGCCAGACTTTGTCGCCTTAGACCTTGACCGAGACGGGCAACTCATCTTTCGGAAGGATGCCTGGAAGGCCATCGAGGGATACTTCTCGATCGAGGACCCCGGACAGGTACAGGTCATGGCCCTGGAAAAGCGAGTCGAGACCAAGTTTGGGGATGCTAGCGTGCTCGGGTTTATAGACCGCCTTGAGGAGAGGTCTGACTTGGTGGTCGTGTCCGACTATAAGACCGGGAAGGTTCCCGCGGCGTCCTACAAGCAAGAGGCCCTCGATCAGCCCTACCTGTATGCGGCCATGCTCGAGCAGCTGGGCACCCCGGTTAGCGAGTACCGGATCTTGTACATAAACAGTGGTATCGAGGTCTCAGATGAGATACGTCCAGACCACTTGGCCGGGGCCAGACAGCGAGTCGAGACCACCTGGGTGTCTATCAAGAGAGACTTTGAAAGAGACCACTTTGAGACCCGCAAGACAAAGCTCTGTAACTGGTGTTCGTTTCAAGGAATATGTCCGGCCTGGCAGAACTAGCCAGGGTTATATCCGGTAAACTGTCGGCGACCTAACACGACACCAAGAGGGATAACAATGGCACTACCAATTGAAGACTACGCACTTATTGGTGACACGCACACGGCGGCTCTAGTTGGCAAGGACGGTTCCATCGACTGGTTGTGCCTTCCCAGGTTCGACTCGGCGGCCTGTTTTGCAGCGCTGCTGGGTACCCCAGAAAACGGGAGGTGGAAGATCTCGGCGAAGGGTCAGCAAATGTGCAAGTCCCGGTCGTATCGTCCCGGGACCCTGGTTCTCGACACCGACTTTTCCACCCCCGAGGGCACGGTGAGAGTGACCGACTGCATGCCTCTTAGAGAGACCAACCCCCAGATCGTCCGGATGATAACAGGGATCTCGGGGAAGGTCGAGATGGAAATGGAACTCGTGCTCCGGTTCGATTACGGGTCGGTGGTCCCGTGGGTTCGCAAGACCGACGGGGTCCTCTCAGCTATTGCGGGACCAGACGCCGTGGACCTGTGGACCCCGATAGACGTGACCGGAAAGGACTACAAGTCGGTCGCCGAGTTTACAATCTACGAGGGTCAGGTCCTTCCCTTTGTCCTGTCGTGGCACCCATCAAATGAGCCAGCTCCTAGACCGGTCAACCCGATGTACGCGATAGACGACACCGAGGTCCACTGGGGCGAGTGGTCGGACATGTGTACTTACGACGGAGAACTCAGAGACCTCGTGGTCAGGTCTATGATAACGCTCAAGGCTCTCACGTTTGCCCCGACCGGGGGGATCGTGGCTGCCGCAACCACCTCTCTCCCCGAGGCCATCGGGGGCGAGCGCAACTGGGACTACCGGTACTGCTGGCTAAGAGATGCCACCTTTACCCTCCAGGCCCTCATGATCGGGGGTTACCACGACGAGGCCCTGGCCTGGCGAGACTGGCTCTTGAGGGCCGTCGCAGGGGATCCGGCCAAGCTCCAGATCATGTACGGGGCTGGTGGTGAGCGTCGCCTAGACGAATTCGAGGTCGACTGGCTGGCTGGTTATGAGGGCTCGACCCCGGTCAGGGTGGGGAACGCCGCTGCCGGGCAGCTCCAGTTGGACGTCTACGGGGAGGTCATGGACGCTCTACACCAGGCCCGAAAGGTGGGCCTGGCTGGAGATGACGACTCTCAAGACCTCCAGAGGTCGCTCCTGGAGTACCTAGAGACCGGCTGGAAGCAACCCGACGACGGGATCTGGGAGGTTAGAGGGCCCCGGCGTCACTTCACCCACTCCAAGGTAATGGCCTGGGTTGCCTTAGACCGAGCCGTGCGTTCAATCGAGGAGTTCGGATTGCAAGGGCCCCTAGAGCGGTGGAAGGCCACTAGAGACGAGATCTACACCGAGGTCCTCGACAAGGGTTTCAACACCGAACTCGGTGCCTTCACCCAGTACTTCGGGTCTGACACCCTGGACGCCTCGGTGCTCATGATCCCGTTGGTCGGATTTCTACCAGCTAACGACCCGCGAGTCGTGTCCACTGTAGACGTGATCGGCAAAGAGTTGATGTCGAACGGGTTTATACTGCGCTACGATACAACTAAGACGTCGGATGTAGACGGGCTCAAGGGTCGAGAAGGCGCCTTTTTGGCGTGCTCATTTTGGTATGTCGACAACCTGGCCATGATAGGCAGGACCCAAGAGGCCCACGAGATGTTCTCGAGGCTGATCGGTCTGGTCAATGACGTGGGACTCCTGGCTGAAGAGTACGACCCGATTCTCAAGCGCCAGGTTGGAAACTTCCCGCAGGCCTTCAGCCACATCTCGTTGGTCAACTCGGCCTACAGCCTCTCTCAGGAGGTCTGTGCGGCAAACGTCCGGACTGACTCGGTGGTTATGCCTACCTTAGCCAGGACAATCCGCACTCATCACCGCCAGTGGCCTAGAAGAAACCGTGTCCCGAGATCAATCCCTGGGGCCCACTATCAAGATCGTAGAAAAAATGGCGACCGGAGAAAGGGCTAGGAGACCAAGATGAAAGCACTCACGATTGTCCCGTTGACCAAGGACTCAACCGAGTTGGTCGAGTTCCCCGAGCCCCAAGAGGCAGAGGGTTCGGTCTTAGTTGAAACCATCGCGGTTGGGGTGTGTGGAACAGACATCGAGATCATCTCGGGAGCCTACGGCTGGGCACCCCCGGGCGAGGACCGGTTAGTACTCGGGCACGAGTCCCTTGGCCGAGTTCTCTCGTGTCCCGAGGGTTCAGGTCTTGCCTCAGGAGACCTCGTGGTCGGGATCGTCCGGACTCCCGACCCGGTGCCCTGTTATAGCTGTGGGAGGGGTGAGTGGGACATGTGTCGCAACGGCCAATACACCGAGCACGGGATCAAGGAACTCCACGGGTTCTGCCGGGAGAGATACCGGGCCAACCCCGATCGCTTGGTCAAGGTGGACCCGACCCTGGGAATCTTGGGGGTGCTCCTTGAGCCGGCCACGATACTTGCAAAGGCCTGGGACCATGTCGAGCGGATAGGGAATCGGGTTACCTGGGAGCCTAAAACGGCCGTGATCACCGGGGCGGGTCCGGTTGGACTTCTCGGGGCCCTCATGGGGGTCCAGCGCGGGTACCAGGTACACGTGATTGACCAGGTCACAAGCGGGATCAAGCCCGACCTGGTGGCCGAAGTGGGTGCGACCTACCACACCGGGGCCATCCACGAGGCCATAGAGGAACCCGACGTCGTGATCGAGTGCACCGGGGTGCCGTCGTTGGTCTTTGATGCCATGGAACACGTGGGACCAGGTGGGGTGGTCTGTCTGACCGGGGTCTCATCAGGGGGCCGGTCAATTTCGGTTGATGCCGGGGAACTCAACCGATATATGGTCCTTGAAAATGAGGCCGTGGTGGGATCGGTGAACGCGAACGCGACCCACTACGAGATGGGGGCCAAGGCCCTGGCCGCGGCCGAGAAGGACTGGCTGGCCAAGTTGATAACCCGTCGGGTACCCCTGGCCAGATGGGAAGAGGCCATAAGACGCCAGCCCGACGACGTGAAGGTCGTTATAGAGATCGGTTCCATCTAGGAATTCGGAGGTAGGTCGTGTCACGATCAATTGCAGACGGGGTAATAGAGATCGACACCTTGTTGGGTGGCTGGGAGAGAATTACTGCTGGGTACCTCCTAGAGGGTTCGGCCCCGGTCCTGGTTGAGACCGGGAGCCAGAGTTCCGTGGAAGTGCTCTTGGGCGAACTTGACGCCCTGGGAGTTGGCCGGGAAGATCTGGCCGGGGTCGTGGTTACCCACATCCACCTCGACCACGCCGGAGGGGTGGGAGATGTCGCCCGACACTTTCCCAACGCGACCATCTACGTACATGAAAAGGGGGCCCGGCACCTTGTAGATCCTTCCCGGCTCGTGGACTCGGCCTCTCGGGTTTACGGGCCTCTTTTAGACTCCCTATACGGGAGACTTGATCCGACACCGTCCGACCGGATCCGGGTCTTGTACGACGAGGACACGGTAGAGATCTCACCGGGTCGCCAGCTCGTGGCGGTCGACTCGCCGGGACATGCCAAGCACCACCTAGCCCTGCACGACTCACTCTCGGGGCTCTTATTTTGTGGGGATGCCGTGGGGGTACGCCTTCCGGACTCGGGGGTCTTGAGACCGTCAACCCCTCCTCCAGACTTCGACTTGAACCTAGCCCTTCACTCTCTGGGTAGGTTTGCCGAGCGAGACCCGGTCGGTCTGTGTCTGGCCCACTACGGGCTCGTGCCCGGAGATCCCAGAGACACCCTAGATGAGGCCTGTGAGACACTGTCGTCATGGGCCAACGAAGCCAGACGGGCCTATGAGCAAGGCCAGGATATCGCCCAGGCCCTGTCGGAGAAGTTCTTGGTGTCCTCTCCTCAGCTTGACCCGGAGGTAAACAAGAAGCTGGAGACCTTGAATGGGATACACTCGAACGCGGCTGGGTTCCGGCGCTGGCTAGAGACCACCCAAAGTCCTGACCACGGTCATGTCCACTAGTTAGGTAGATAGCCTCGACGAGTGATCTTGCGTCTTCTATGGCCTCATCCAACGATGAATAGTCTTCCCGTTCCGATCGGTAGTCTCTCTAAGTATCAAGCTCTCACTCTTTTTGTGTGACCTGGCGAGAAGGAGGGACTCGTCGTAGTCAGGCAGGGGCGGGAATTTGACGTTACTCTTGGTAGGAGGAGGAAATTTATTGAGTGCCTCCACGTCTTTGTGACGACCCGCCTCCTCCTTGGACCTGCGTATGTCGTCCAAACTGGCGTATAGGATGCCCGACTCACCTTCTTGACCGAGTTCAGCCTCCTCGTCTACTAGATCGGCGTAACCATTCGGGAATCCGGCAGGGTGCATTACCAGGTCTACTTCTCCGTGTGGGGTCAAGAACATCCAAAGGTCCCTGGTGTGAATGAACTCGGGGTCCCTGATTAAGGTATCGAGTATCAACGACCCACCACTTGCGTTGTCGGCATCTACCTCGGCTTCGCGCGCTCCAATACTGGCGAGCGCCCTGGCTATGGCCCGAATATTCTCCGAGGAGAGCTTGGGGGAGATGTCAATGTCGGTCATCTCAAGCTCCACTCCTTGAGCTATCGCCCCGTAACTTCCCACGATCACCCCCACTGCGCCGTATTCGCGAAGTGCAAGCAGTATTGGCTTGGCATCTAACGGAAGGGCGTTACGATGCACGGGCGCACTTCAAGCCCATCTCTTTAGCTACCTTGATGGCTCTCTGGGCGTTCTTCTTTCCATTCCCACTCAAAATCTGATCGCGGTCGGTCTCCATCTGGATTCGATCTGCGGGGGTGAAGTCGCGGGCCGACATTCGAAGACTCAAACCGCAGGCGGAGACAACCCTGTACAGATTCGAGACGGAAGGGTCCTTGATCCCGGCCTCCCAGTCTGAAACGGCCGATGGGGACACCTTCAGCCTCCTGGCAAGCTCCGACTTGCTGATGCCCGCCCTCGTCCTGGCGTTGTAGATAAGTCCTGCCGCGAGGGGCAAGATCGGCTTGTTACTCACGTCGGCCTCCTAACTGCTTCTTTCTACTATTGTAGCTAGGTACGACCAGCTAGGTCAAAGCAATGAGGATCGACCTTCCTAGGGTCTCATCCAGCGCATAACCGTCTTTCCCGTTCGCCTGTCTGTCGTTGGCTTGAGAACAAGCTCGCCCTTATTGCCGCCTTCACGCATCCGCGTCGTCAACTCGTCCCTCGTCGGCAGAGGGGGAAGAGGAGTGGAACGCATGGAAGGCGGCGTGTCGACTGGGAACATCTTCAGGGCTTGCTTGTCTTTGTTTCTCCCGGCTATCTCTTTCGACCTTTTGATGTCTTCCAGACAAGCAACGAGTACCGTCGAGTTATTCTCAATGTCACCCGCGTTTCTTACCAAGTCATAGTACCCGCCGGGAAAACCGTCTGGTTGCGTTGTAAGGTCGACCTGGCCAGCGTCGGTGAGAATTACCCATGTGCTGTTCGAGTTGATGAACTCGGGCATCTCGTGAAGGAATCCGATGACCGCGGGGCTTGCTCCGTGCTCGTCGTCAAGTCCTATTTCCGAGAGCGCTTTGGCTATTGCACGCACGTTCACTGCGGTGAGCTTGGGTACTAAGTCGATGTCAGTCATGTCAAGTTCTACCCCATGAGCAATGGCGCCAAAGCTACCGATTATGACGCACTCTACGTGATTCCTGACAAGT